>NZ_JBAPKY010000001.1:0-215440 GCF_037083785.1 Roseovarius sp. D22-M7 | reverse complement strand
CAACGCCCTCGGCACCGCCGAGATCGCTCGCGTGGGCTGACCTCAGTGGGGTAAGGGGAAGTCATACCTCAGGCCTGAGTTCTGCAACAATGCCCTGCAGGTCGAAGACATTGCTGCCCAGCACTTTGGCAAGGCTCGTGATGCCCCGCCCCGCACGTGCCGCGCGCACGGACACGAAGGCATCGGGCACCGACGTGCCCGGGGCCACCACGGTGGTGCCTCACAGGAAGCCGGGTGTGTCGAAGATCTCGCCGAAGTTGATCGCCGCCCGGACGAGGCCGTCCATGCCCACGACGATGATGACGAGCGGCATACCCAACTGCCCCCATTCGCGAAGCGGCCTGATGTCGCTAAGATCCTGTTTGCCCTCGTGGTCGAGCGTGTCCTGATGCTGGACGAACACGTAGCGTAAGGAGAGCGGCAGCGGGACGATCGCCAACCCGCGCGTCATCTCGCCCTGGATCGTGCCGGGCGGGCGGTCCACGGGAAAGGAGATCACGGCGAATGAAAAGCTGAGCGTCAGGATCGCCACCGCGATAATGTAGAACTGCGATTCCTTGTAGAAGAGATCGCGATTGGTGCTGATCTGCTCGCGGCCGACGAGGCCGGCGAGACCGGGGATCAACAGTATATCACCAGTTTGTTGAAGAGGGCAGCGCCGGACAATGGCCGCAACCCCGACGTCGAAGGCACCATGCAGGGCCGCCGAGATGACGACCGTTGACAGCTCGGGAAAGCTGGATCCAATGGCGACCACCACAGGGCCCTGCACGATGTCGGGAAGGCGGTAATAGGCCGAAAGCCGCTCGCTCGCGCATTCCAGAAGGCCGCTGCCCTTTCAGACGATGCCGGTTGCGACGATCGCGACAGCGATCCAGAGCAGTATTTCGGGCATGAGGTATCCTCCTGCTCGGGTGGGTGCGTCAGATAGCGAGGGCCGGTGTCGTGCTGGAGGTTTCCAGCTCCCACCAGGCGCGCCAGGTGTTGTTCCGCCGGTCAAGGACGAGGTAGTTGCGCTCGGCCACGTAACGTCTCGGCTGACCGGGGAGCCGTGCAATGCGGATCGGGTGGTCCGGGAGCAATTCTTCACCCAGCCACGACAAGGCGCCCAGAACGCGCGCCCATGCCTTCGGCGGGGCCCGGTGCGCGATCCCCGAGGCGACCAGCTGATGCAGGTGCAGGCCGTCGCCAAGGTCCATGACCGCCCGCGTGGCCAGGTGAATCTCTCCCGCGCGCGGTCACGTCCTTAACATCCCGCCGCGCCATGTCGCGCACGAGGCGCAGCATCCGCCGCCATTCGTCGCGATGCGCGCGGCTTTGCCATTGGTCGCGCAGGTCGTCCTCGTATTTCTGCATGCGCGGGACCGCCATCATCGCGGCCCCCAGCAGCGACAGGCGGAGGCCAAGCAGCGGAACACTGGACAACAAAAGCGTCTTGCCCTTCGCCTCGCGCGCTCCCTCGGCGTCCATCATCGCCCAGCCGCCAGGCCCCATGATATTGCGCCGCGTGCGCTCCGAGCGCAGATCGGGTGCGAGGATGCGCAGGCCCCCGGTCTCGACGGACCAGCCCAGGTGCGTGCCGGACGGGTCGGCGAAGCGCGCCGGAAGATCGCCCTCGGTCGTCGCATGATGAAAGATCAGGAAGGCTTCGCGGGCGGCGTCGAACAGGATCTGGCCGACCGGTGAATAGGTGCGCGACCGCCGCAGCGATCCCCAGCCGTCGCAGATATCGTGATCGCCCCATTGCATCAGCGAGGGCACCCGCGCCGCGAGCCAGGCGAATTGCGGCGCGGCGTAAAGCATTGCGTAACGTTCGAAGAACCTCTCGCGCAGATGATGCCGCAGATCGGCCAGCGCGGCGCGTGACGGGTCGCGTGGCAAAACCTCGGGCCAGCCCTCGCTCAAATCGTGGACGAGCGTGACCTCGTCGGCATAGACTTGGTCGCCACCATGCAGCATCAGCGCAAAGGAGTGCCTGAGATGTTCGTTGCGCAACCGGTCTCACATGACGTTGCGCTCCGAGCCCTCACGCTCGAGATCGCCGACCTCCTCGCCGTTGCACGACACGTAAGCAAGGCGCAGATCGGACGCGACGGCGTAGGCTTCCCCATTCCGGAAGTATCCCGACGGTCGTCTGTCGGCAGGGAGAACCGGGCGCGCCAGACCGTCGCGCGGTCGAATCCGGCGATCGCCACGGGATGCGCCGCCGTGTTTCCGGCGGATATCCCCGGCGGCGGCGCAGCATCCCGTTCGGTGATGAAGAGCGCGGATAGGCGCATTTCCCGGGCGCGACCATCGTCGAGGAACAGGATGGGGCCGATGGTGACAGTGATCTCGATACCCATGTCCGGTCAGCTATTGCAGTTGAGGCAATATCACAAGCTGGCGGACGGACTCCATTCGCCAGTTTGGTTCACACGATGAGGCCAGGGTCCCTGAGCCATCTCTCTCAAGGGATCGTCGTTTTCGTCGGCTGTCCGGTGCCGGAGCCCGACCGCGTATCTTGCGCAGCGGCCAGCCACACCCTATCTGCGTCGGAACAACAGGAATTCTGCACGAGCACTCGAAACTGCTCGAACGGTTTCCGGGGACGAACGGCTCCGCAGGCGACCTCGACATGCAGGTTGCGCAAGACTTGGCAAGCTGAGTTAACCCGCGACTGCCGCGAGCACGGTGCTTCGTGGCGGGGCTGCACCGGGTGCTGGAAGGAACAGATGTCGCACCAGGGACGGAAATCGCCGGCAACCGCACTGGATGAGGTGTCGGACCGGCTAGTGCGCGATATTGTCGACCGGCTGGAGCGGTGCGCCCAGACGGACGAGGTTGGACTGGGGGATCTTTTGGAATCCTTTGGCGCGGCGTCCTTCGTATCCGCAATCATGGTGCCCGCCGTGCTGGTCGTGTCGCCGCTGAGCGGGATCCCGTTCTTTTCGTCGCTCTGCGGCATCAGCATCGCCTTCATCGCGGGACAGATGTTGTTCAAACGCAGTCATCTTTTTCTTCCGGAGGTCGTGACGCGGCGCACCGTCCCGGGCGACAAGCTGCGTGTTGCGCTGAAATGGATGCGGCGCGTAGCGGATTTTCTCGACCGCCACACCCAGAAGGGGCGGCTGGGCCGCTTCGTCGGACCGCGCGGACGCATCCTGCCGCAATCGCTCTGCGTGATGTCGGGGGTATTGATGCCGGTGCTGGAGATCGTGCCGTTCTCGTCGTCGATCCTTGGCGCGGCGGTACTGGCCTTCTCGATCGCCCTGCTGACCCGAGATGGGGTTTTCGTTCTGGTCGGCATTTCGATCCTCGCCGCGGCAGGCGCGGTGCCGTTCTTCGTCCTTTAGCAAGACGCCGGTTGGTGGCGCGGCCGCCGCGCCGGGCAGACGAACTCGATCCCCTTGCACTTGAAATCGTGCAGCTTCCCTCGTCAAACAGAAGGGTGCCATGGCGATTTTCCGTCCTGATCCAGATTTCAGTCCGATCGCCGACCTCCACCGATTTCATGTAGATGAAGTCACGTGGGTGGCCGGGCACCCGCTTGATCGAGGACCGCCCGCCATCGGGCCTTCTTGCGCCGACGGCCCGCATCGAGATGTCCCGGAATGTCACATCCGCCTCCATGAGGAGGGTATTGCCCGTCTCGCCCTCGTCAGTCAGTGCGTGGAAGGGCCTGGTCGAGACCTTGGGCGGGGAGAAATGTCCACGTTCGCGCCGGGGTGCCAGTCCGCCGCCTGATGGACGACACAGCCCGCGTCTCCGACGCCCCGCAGTTCTTTGATGATCCCGGTTCAGTCGTAGAACCCCATCATGTGGCGATCCCATTAAAGAAACTCGGAGGAATCCTCGACCCGGAAGGTGGCGGCATCCACCTCGCCGAACTTGGAGTGAGCATGCACCTCGCGGCCGTCATCTTCGGGAATGTGCTCCACCGTGTAGCGGACCGCACCGGTGGCATCGACATGGCGATGGATCCGATCGTGACGCAGCTGTGCTTTGAACCAGGTCTCGCCATCCACAAGGGTCACTTGGGCCGTGGGATCCTCGTCGGTGATCTGAATGATCCTTTATGTCGAGGTCGTGGCCCTCGTGGCGTTTGCGATCACGGCTCATCATGCCTCGCCTCGTTATCTGCGCCTCGAACGGGTCTGGTTGTGTGAACACAGGCATCTCGCGGCAGGAAAGGTCATCCCGGGCAAGATGAAGGGGATTTCGCGATTTCTGCGACCGTAGCAGCCGCCGAAATCCTGAAAGCGGTCGGGTTTGACCATCGGCAATCGTTGCAGGCTGAAGCCGGTCTTGTGTTGCCGTCACAAGCGTAACCTCCCTGTCCGGACCGTTCGAAACGATGTGTGGCACAGACGTCTCTTGAAACGTCTGCATCACTGGCCGGGTGCTTGTCGCAGTCATCCGGCAGTGCAGCACGCTTGGCGATTTGGGCCGATATGAATGTCGGCTCCCAGCTTCCCCACACGTTCACCTTGCCATCGCGGCGAATGCCGGAACCCGCCCGATCTTCATAAGCCGCCCCGGCGACATGCTCTTGTCGAATGTCTTTTAACGGCTGAAAAAAGCCATCTGCAACCGAAGCTTACTGACTGTAAGCGACCGTCTTCTGAAGGCTTTTCCGCTCTAGCGTCTCGCCGGCGTCTCCTCAGCGCCGCCCTTCGCGCAGCCAGCCGGCAAGGATGAGACCCGCGACCAGCAGCAGCACCAGCCACGGCGGAAGCAGCGCGGTCTGGCTGACGCTGGCGGTCTCGTAGGCGCCGCGCGGGGTAATGCCGATCCAGCCGCGCCCGGCGCCGGGGCGGCCGGCGCGGACCTCGCGGATGCGGGGGGCGCCGTCGGCCATCGCCTGCACGCCGCCATTGGCCGCGTCAATCGCGGGGCGCAGCACGTCGCCGGAGGCGATGGTGCGCTCGAATTCCACCGGGGCGGCGGGGCCGAGGCCGATCACCGCCTCTTGGTCGCCGTTCTCGAGCCGGTAAAGGCCGATCTCGGGGCCATCGTAAAGCGTCTCGAACCGGCCGGGCGACACTTCTTCGAGATCGCGCTCGACCACCTCGCCCGAGGGGGTGGTGATCGTTACCGGTCCCACCTCATCCGAGAGCGACCGGCGGATAATGCGCATCTGCTGGCCCAAAGCCTCGGCGCGCAGGGCCTCTTCCTCGAGCTCGGGTTCCTTCATCATCCAGTGCGCAAGGCGGCGCAGCAGTTCGAGCTGCGGGCCCCCGCCCTCGAACCCGCGATCCCACAGCCACGCATGATCCGAGGCCATCAGCGCCACGCGCCCCTCGCCCACGCGATCAAGCATCAGCAGCGGGCGGTCATCCGCGCCGGTCATCACCACGTCGCCGCCCGAGGGCGTCACCTCGATCTGGCGCATCCAGCGGCCCCAATCGCCGTCGAACTGCGCCTCGAGGCCCGAGGTGACGGGGTGGCGGTCGCCGAGATCGGTCACGGACGGACGGTAGCCCTCTTCGACCACGCGGGCGGTGGGACGGGCGGGGACGAATTCTTCGAACGGGCCGCGATAGATGCTTTCGGCGCCGGCGAAGGCCGGACCTGCCGACAGAAGCACCGCGCCGCCTTCCTCGACATAGCGGCGGACATTGTCGAGATAGAGCGCCGGCAGGATGCCGCGGCGCTTGTAGCGATCGAAGATGATCAAGTCGAAATCATCGACCTTTTCAAGGAACAGTTCGCGCGTCGGGAAGGCGATCAGTGACAGTTCCCGCACCGGCACGCCGTCCTGCTTGTCGGGGGGGCGCAGGATGGTGAAATGCACCAGGTCGACGGAGCTGTCGGATTTCAGCAGGTTGCGCCAGGTGCGGGTGCCGGGATGCGGCTGGCCCGAGACCAGCAGCACGCTGAGGCGGTCGCGCACGCCGTTGATCTGCACCAGCGCGGTGTTGTTGCGGTCTGTGAGCTCGCCGTCGGCCATCGGCGTGGTGAATTCCAGCACGTTGCGCCCGGCATGGGGCAGGGTCACCGGCAGGGTGATCTCCTCGCCCACCGGCACGGTGAAGCGGCGCGGTTCGGCCCCGTCGATCGAGATGTCGAGCGGCACTTCGCTGACCCCCTCGGGGGCGGCACCGTCATCGTCGATGCGCAGGGTCAGTTCCACCTCCTCGTCGAGGATGGCGAAGGCGGGGGCGTTGTCGATCCTCAGGCGACGGTCCCAGTCGCCGTCCCGCCCGCTATGCAAAAGGTGCAGCGGGGCAGGCATGTCGGGGGCATTTTCGACGTCGTGGACGCGCCCGTCCGACAGCAGGATCGCGCCGGCGATGCGGCCGCGCGGTTCCTCGGCAATGGCCTGCGACAGGGCCGTCATGGCACGGGTGCCGGCATTGTCGGGCGCGTCCGCCACGGTGATACGTCGCACCTCGGTGTTGTCGCGCGCCTCGAACCGGTCGGCGAGGGTGTCGGCCATGTCGGCGGTCATCGCGGCGCGGTCGGCCAGATCCTGGCTGGCGCTCTCATCCTCGAGAAGCAGCACGATGTCGCTGAGCGGGGTGCGGTCTTCCTGCTGGTAGCTGAGCCCAAGAAGCGCCGCCAGTACCACAAGCCCCGCCCCGCCACGGAACGCCCAGCCAGAAAGGCCGCGCCGCAGCGCGAGGATCAGGCCCGCCGCGACCAGCCCGCCAAGTGCGGCGATCAGCCACACCGGCAGCAGCGGGTCGAAGATCACGCTGACGGTCATTGGCCCAGCCTGTCGAGCAGGGCGGGCACGTGCACCTGATCGGATTTGTAGTTGCCGGTCAGCACATGCATCACGAGGTTGACACCAAAACGGTAGGCCATCTCGCGCTGGCGCTCGCCGGCATAGCCGCGGCCGACAGAGAAGAGCGGGTTGCCGCGTTCGTCCACCGCCCAGGCCGACGCCCAGTCATTGCCGCCGATCACAACCGGGGTGACACCGTCATTTAGGTTGCGGAACGGCATCCCCTCGATCCGTTCGGCATCTGGGGGGGCGGCCTCGACCCAGACATCGCGGCCCTGGTGGCGGCCGGGGAAATCGTTCAGCAGGTAGAAGGTGCGGGTCAGCACGTGGTCGTCGGGCACCGGTTCCAGCGGCGGGATGTCCAGCGGCTCGGCCAGGCGTTGCAGCCGGGCCCCGTTGGGCGAGGACGCGCCGAAGCCCGCGATGTCGGCGTCGCGGGTGTCGAAGACGATCATGCCGCCGCTGCGAAGATAGGTGTTGAGCTTGGCGTAGGCGTCGCCCGAGGGGACAGGCTGATCGGTGGTGATCGGCCAGTAGAGGATCGGGTAGAAGGCAAGCTCGTCGCGTTCTAGGTCGACGCCGATGGGCTCGGCGGGTTCGACCGTGGTGCGGAAGGTCAGCGTTCGCCCGAGACCCCGCAGACCGGCGCGCGCGGCCCTGTCGACCTGGTCGTTGCGGGTCAGGACATGCGCCAGCACGACCTCGGAGGTGGCTTCGATCGCCCGGGCGTCGTTATCTTGGGCGCGGGCTGTCTGCGGCGCGGCGAGGCCGAGGCAGAGCGCGAGGGCCACGCCGGTCGCGGTGCGCGCGGCGCGCCCGACCCCAAGTCGGCCCGACAGCGCTAGCGAGGCCACGATATCGGCGGTCAGCAGGATCAGCGCCGCCGCCAGAAGCCAGCCGCCGAGCGGTTGTTCGGGCGCGCGCGCCAGCCCGTCGACGGGGATGCGCGCGGGCCATGTGGCGGGTGCGAGCGTGGTGTCGGCGGCGATCACGTTGCGCGCGACGCTCCGGTCGGGCCCGTCGTAGAGCCCCGGCAGAAGGTCCGGGCCCAGGGGTGCGTCGAGCAGCGCCTCGCCGGGGATGCCGGGGCGGGTGCCGGCATCGTCGAGCCGGCCGAACGCGTCGAGCACGCGGGACGGCTGCCATGTCGTGCCGGCAAGCTCTGCCGCATCGGGCGGGGTCACCGCCGACGCGGCCGCGAGCCGTTCGAGCATCTGCACGAAGAGCCCCGATAGCGGCAGCGTGGACCATTCGGCATTGGCGGTGACGTGAAAGAGCACGACCTGCCCGGTGCCGATTCGCTTGCGGGTGACCAGCGGCGTGCCGTCGCCGAGCTGGGCGATCACCCGCTCGGACAGGGTGGGGTCGGGCTGGGCCATGACCTGCGCGCTGACGGTCACGTCGCCGGGGATGGCGAGGCCTTGGAACGGGCTGCCCTCGGGGAACGGTGCCAGCGTCTTGGGGTCCCCCCAGCTCATCGCGCCGCCGACAGTGCGCCCACCGGCGCGCAGGCGCACAGGCATCAGCGGCGCCTCTTGCCGGCGCGACACGTCGCTGGCCGCGACGCGCGGGCCGGCAAAGCGCAGCAGCAGCCCGCCCGCGTCGATCCATTCGGAAAGCGCCGTCTCTTCGGCATTCGACAGCGTCGCCACGTCGGCCAGCACGATCACGTCCGGGTTGGCCGGCAGCACGTCCATCAGCGACCCCTCGATCAGGTCGGCCGAAGGGGCGAAGGCCTGTTCGAGATAGTGCAGCGGCGACAGCAGTTCGAGTTCCTCGCGTTCCTCGCGGCCGGCGATCAGCGCCACCTCGCGCCGCTTCAGCCCGTCATCGGTGAGCGTGACCGCGCCGGCCTGCGACGCCCCCGCGATTTCGAACCGGGTGATGCGGGCGCGCAGTTCGGGCGGCAGCGAAAGGCTGCCTGTGGTCTGCGCCGCGTCCGCTTCGAATGTCATCGGCAGGGTCGCAAGCACCCGCGGGACACCCGCCGGATCGAGGCCGTGCGCGTTCACTGTGATGTCGCGCGCGGGGCCGGGGCGGGCGCGCAGCGCGGTCAGGTCCACCATGCCGTCGGACAGGGCCGCGGGGCGCAGCGCGAGGATGGCGCGCGGACTTTCATGGACGGTGACCGGGCCGCGAGCCTCGAGTGCCTCCAGAAGCGTCGCGCGCCCTGCATGGTCCAGCCCGTCGGAGATCCAGCGCGTCTCGACCGCGTTCTCGTCGAGCATCCCGGCGGCGACGGCGTAGCGGTCGGGCGTGGGTACCCAGGGCGACGGGGCCAGCCCCGGCAGGCGGGCGCGCACGGTCTCTGCGGCCTGAAAGCGGGGCGGCTCGGGATCGCCCAGATCGAGGATCGCCGCGGCCCGTCCGGAGCGGGACGCATCGGCCAAAAGCTCGTCGATCACCGAGACCTGCGCCGACCAGTCGCGGGCGCTGGCCCAGCTTGCATCGGTGACGATCAGCAGCGGAGCGCCGGAGGCTGCCTCGCCGTCGGCGCGCGGGTTCAGGATCGGCCCGGCGAGCCCGATGATGATCGCCGCCACCGCCAGCATCCGCAGCAGCAGCAGCCACCACGGCGTGCGGTCGGTCACCGTGTCGTCGTCCGAAAGCCCCAGAAGCAGCGCAACGCCGGGAAACCGCCGCCGGATCGGCGCGGGCGGCACAGCGCGCAGGATGAGCCACAGGATCGGCAATGCGGCCAACGCCAATAGCAGCCACGGGGCCGCGAATGCGAGCGGTCCCAGCATCAGCGCGCCCCCTGATCGAGCGCGCGGTAAAGCCACAGCAGCGCCGATTGTGCGCTGTCGCCGGTATGGTGCAGCCCGTAGCGCCAGCCGGTCGCGTTGCACAGCGAAACCAGCGCGTCCTTTCGCTCGGCCAGCCGCGCGAGGTAGCGATCGCGAAGATCGCCGGCCTTCAGCGTCTCGTGCGTCAGGGTGCCGCCCATGCTTTCGAACACGGTGCGGCCGCGATAGGGGAACGCTTCCTCGGCCGGATCCAGAACCTGGTAGACCACGCCGCGCACGCCGCGATCGGCCGCTTGTGTCAGCGCATGTCGCACCCCGTCGAGATCGCCCATGAAATCCGACACCAGCAGCGCGCGCCCCTGCGCCAACAGCCCCGCCATGTCGGGGCTGGCATAGTCTTCGACGCTGTCCTCGGCAAGGGCGAGACCCAGTCGCGACAGCTGCGCCTGACCGCGGCGCGGTGGCAGGGCTGTGCCGGTTAGGCCCACCCGCTCGCCCCCGCGCACGAGGCAGACGGCGATCGCCAGCGCCAGAAGGCGTGCGCGATCGGCCTTCTCGGGCAGGCCGGGATCGCTGGCAAACCGCATCGAGGCGGCGGGATCGACCCAGAGCATCACGCTTTGCGCGATCTGCCATTCGCGCTGGCGCACGAATTCCGCGTCCGACCGCGCCGAGCGGCGCCAGTCGATCATGCCGCGGCTGTCGCCCTGCTGGACGGGGCGGTATTGCCAGAAATCGTCGCCCTGACCCGCGCGGCGGCGCCCGTGCTCGCCCAGCAGGACCGTCCCCGCAAGATGATCGGCGCGCGCCAGAAGCGGCGCCAGGCGGGCGGCCTCGGCCTCGGCGCGCGGACGCAGGGCTTGGGCGGCGGCATCGGTCATCAGGCGGCGGCCCTGCCTTGGGTGATCTCCTCGACGGTGCGGGCGATCAGCGCATCAAGGCTATCGCCGCGCGCGCGGGCGGCAAAGTTGAGCGCCATGCGGTGGCCAAGCACCGGCAGCGCCAATGCGGCCACGTCGCCGGCATCGGGCGCCAGACGCCCCTGCAGCATCGCCCGCGCGCGCACCGTCAGCATCAAGGCCTGGGCCGCGCGCGGCCCCGGACCCCACGCCACGCTTTCGCGGACGCGATCATCGGCGGTGCTGTCATCCGGGCGGCAGGCGCGCACGAGGTCGAGTATCATCTCCAACACCGTCTCGCCCACCGGCATGCGGCGCAGCATCGTCTGGGCCGCGATCAACTCGGCGGAGGTGAAGACGGCATGCGCCGCTTCGTCCTCTGTGCCGGTGGTGGTCAGCAGGATCGCGCGCTCGGTATCGCGGTCGGGGTACGGCACCTCGATCTGCAAGAGGAACCGGTCGAGCTGCGCCTCGGGCAGGGGGTAGGTGCCTTCCTGCTCGATAGGGTTCTGGGTGGCCAGTACGTGAAAGGGCTTGGGAAGTGCGCGGTTCTGGCCCGCCACCGTGACCTGGCGTTCCTGCATGGATTGCAGCAGCGCCGATTGCGTGCGCGGGCTGGCGCGGTTGATCTCGTCGGCCATCAGAAGCTGGCAGAAGATCGGCCCGTCGATGAACTTGAACGCGCGGGCCCCGTCGGCGGCGGTTTCCAGCACCTCGCTGCCAAGGATGTCGGCGGGCATGAGGTCGGGGGTGAACTGCACCCGGTTGGTGTCGAGCCCCATCACCGTGCCGAGGGTTTCCACAAGCCGCGTCTTGCCGAGGCCCGGCAGCCCGATCAACAGACCGTGCCCGCCACATAGCAGCGCCGAGAGCGACAGGTCAACGACGCGCTCCTGTCCGACGAAGCGCCGGGTGATCGAGCTGCGGGCCTCGGCCAGCTTGGCCTCCAGCGCGTCGAGGCCGGCGAGAAGATCGGGGTCGTCGGTCATGGAAAATCTCCGGTTACGGCGCTATCTACTAATAAGTGTATCTCGCAATATGGAAATGGCAAAAGCAATGAGCGAAAAATCCGTCTCGCCGCCGACCGCCGAAGGGCTTGCCGAGACCGCCCGCGCCGCCAAGGCACAAGCCAGGGGCCTGCCCCCCGTCCATGACTGGAACCCGCCCTTTTGCGGCGATCTCGACATGCGGATCGCCCGTGACGGCACGTGGTTCTACCAAGGCTCGCCGATCAGCCGGCCGGGCCTTGTGCGGCTGTTCTCGACGATCCTGCGACGCGACGGGGATGCCTATTTTCTGGTCACGCCGGTCGAGAAAGTGGGGATCACCGTAGATGACGCGCCCTTCGTGGCCGTCGATTTCGAGGCGGCGGGCACCGGCCGGGACATGACGCTGACCTTCGAGACCAATGTCGGCGACCGCGTCACCGCCGGCCCCGAGCACCCGATTCGCGTCGAGCGCGACGCCGGGACCGGCGAGCCCTCGCCCTATGTGCATGTGCGCGCGGGGCTTGAGGCGCTGATCGACCGCAAGAGCTTTTACCGTCTGGTCGAGATCGGCGACCGGCAGGAGGGCTGGTTCGGGTTGTGGTCGGGCGGCGCATTCTTCAGAATCATCCCCGAGACCGAACTGCCCTGAGTCGCGTCCGGGGGCGATGTCGGGCACGACCACCGCCGCGGCCCCGTCCGAGCCGCGGTTCGGGAAAGGGGGCCGTTTGTTGCGACGGCAGAAAAATCTTGCTTCGATTCGGAAACTACGTGATTTGTGTGGGCATCGGCGGGTCCGACCGGGCACCGCTGTCAAAGAAAACAGGGAGAGACAACGTGAGTAAAACGAAGATGGCGCTGCGCGGCACGACATTCGCCGTGACACTTGGGGCTTTCGCCATGCCTGCCACCGCCGAAATCGACGAGATCAACTGGGCCGTCCCGATCAGCTTTGCCTCGAGCCTGACCGCGCTTGGCGACACGCTGCCGTGGGTGGCCGAGCGGCTGGAAGCGGTTTCGGGCGGCAAGATAAACTTGCAGGTCGTGGAACCCGGCGCGATGATCCCGGCGCTGGCGGTGTTCGAGAGCGCCGCGACGGGCCAGATCGACGCCGGTTACAGCTGGATGGGCTACGAGCGCGGGCAGGTCCCGGCGGCCGCACTGTTCGGCGCGACACCCTTCGGGCTGGAGCCGCACGGCTATGTCGCTTGGATGTACGAGGGCGAGGGTGACGCGCTTCTGAAAGAGACGTTCGAGCCCTTCAACGTCTATCCGATCCTGTGCGGGACGATCCCGCCCGAGGCCGCCGGCTGGTTCAAGTTCCCGATCGAGAGCGTCGATCAGCTGAGCGGACTGAACATGCGCGCCGCCGGCGTTGGCGGCGAAATCATGAAGGAAGTGGGCATGTCCGTCACCGTGCTTCCGGGCGGCGAGCTTTACCAGGCGCTGGAGACCGGCGTGCTGGACGCGACCGAATTCTCGCTGCCGACGGTCGACGATCAACTCGGCTTCTACCAGGTGGCCGACTATTACCACCTGCCCGGCTGGCACCAGCCCTCGACCTCGCAGTTCCTCTACGTGAACATGGATGTCTGGAACGATCTGTCCGCCCAGACCCAGGCGGTGATCGAGACCACCTGCATGGCCGGCACGGTCTATGCCATGGCCCGCGGCGAGGCGCTGCAGGGGCCGGTCCTGAGCTCGTTCGAGGAAAAGGGCGTGGAGGCGATACAACTTCCCGATGAGGTGCTGCAGGAGTTCCGCGACGCCACCGAGGTCGTCATGGAGCGCGAAAGCGAGAACGACGCGCAGTTCGCGAAGGTCTACGACTCGATGAAGGCGTTCCAGGCGGCCAACAAGCCGTGGCACGAACTGGGCTATCTGCCGCGCGACTGGACCTGGGACAAGGAAGCGTCCGAGTAAGGTTTGCGATACTGACGACGACGCGTGACCAATGGGGAGGGGTGGCCGATGTCCGACAAGAAAGGTGAGTTTGACGAGTCCAATCCGATCGAGAATGTCGATAAGGTTCTGGACCATGCACCGCTCGTGGACGAGGCCGCCCCCAACCCGCTGGTATCGCGCATCCTAGACGGGGTGGTGACGTTCATCTCGATCTTCGCGCATGCGACCTGGATCATCCTGGTCGTGGCGATCCTTGCCAACGTGATCATGCGCTACGTGCTCGGCGGGTCGATCGTGGCGCTGGAAGAGCTGCAATGGCATCTCTACGCCTTCGGGTTCATGGTCGGACTGTCTTACACGCTGGTGCATGACAAGCATGTCCGCGTCGACGTGCTGGCCGATGGCTGGAGCAAGCGGCGCCGCGCCCGGATCGAGATCGGCGCGCTGCTGATCCTGGTGATCCCCTTCGCGGGGCTCATCCTTTACGATTCGCTGGCCTTCGTGGAATTTTCCATGCGTCTCAACGAGGGCTCGCGCTCGCCCGGCGGCTTGCCGTCGCGGTGGATCATCAAGTCGGTGATCCCGCTGGCGATGGGCCTTCTGATCCTCGCGGCGCTGGCGCGCTTGGTGCGCATGGTCGCGTTCCTGCGCGCAGTGAACTGATAGCTTTCACCCGGAAAAAAAAGAGACACGCAATGCTTGGCCTCGCCGCTAACGAACTTCTCGTGCTGTTGATGCTCTTCATGTTCATCGGGCTGCTCTTCACCGGCGTGCCGGTGGCATGGTCGCTGGCCGGGACCTCGCTGGTGGTCGCGTTCATAACCATCCAGCTGGCCAGCCAGTTCGACGTCAACACGCTGTTCTTCGACAGCTGGCGCGACTACCGGATCATCGTGCAGCGCATATACGGCACGATGGAGAACGCGGTGCTGGTGGCCTTGCCGATGTTCGTCTTCATGGGGCTGATGCTGGACCAGTCGGGGCTGGCCGAGAAGCTGATGCGGTCGTTTTCCGAGACCCTCGGGCGCGTCAGCGGCGGGCTGGCCATGGCGGTGGTGCTGATCGGCATCCTGCTGGCCGCGTCGACGGGGATCGTCGGCGCGTCGGTGGTGCTGCTGGCGACGATATCCTTGCCAATCATGCTGGAAGCAGGCTACGACAAGCGCCTCGCCGCGGGCGTGGTCGCCGCATCCGGCACGCTGGGCATCCTGATCCCGCCCTCGATCATGCTGATCATCATGGCCGACCAGCTGTCGCTGTCGGTGGGCGAGCTGTTCATGGGCGCGATCGTCCCCGGCGTGCTGCTGGGCGTGGCCTACCTGATCTACGTGGTCCTTGCCGTGGTGCTGAAGCCCTCCCTCGCACCGCGCCCCAAGTCCGTCGAGCCATTCTCGGGGAAGTTGGTGCTCGACACGCTCATCGCCGTGCTGCCGCCGGTGGGGTTGATCCTTGCCGTGCTCGGGACGATCTTCCTAGGCATCGCCACCCCCACCGAGGCGTCGGGGATCGGCGCCTTCGGGGCGACGCTTCTGGCGCTCGCCAATCGCCGGCTGAGCCTCAAGGTGATCTGGATGGTCGCGGTGCGCACCACGCTGACCACCGCCTTCATCTTCGCGATCTTCGTCGGCGCCACGGCCTTTGCGCTGGTGATGCGCGGCCTTGGCGGCGACCAGATGATCGAGAGCGCGATCACGGCGATCCCGTTCGGCGCGGTCGGGGTGGTGCTGACGGTTCTGTTCTTCGCGTTCCTCGCGGGGTTCTTCCTCGACTGGCTGGAGATCACGCTGATCTTCCTGCCGCTGGTCGGGCCGGTGATCGTCGGGCTGGGCTTCGATCCGATCTGGTTCGTGGTGGTCTTCGCGGTCGCGCTTCAGACTTCGTTCATCACGCCGCCCGTTGGTTTCTCGCTGTTCTACCTCAAGGGCGCCGCACCGCGATCGATCACCACGCGCGACATCTACGCCGGTGTGGTGCCATTCGTGCTGATCCAGCTGATCGTTGTGCTGACGATGGTCTTCATACCCGAGATCGTGACCTGGCTGCCCACCGCCGTCTACGGATGACCGGACGCGATAGCCCGGACAAAGCAAAAGCCGCACCGCCTTGCAGGGCGGTGCGGCCTTTTCGTCTTGCTGGGCAGCGCGGGCTCAGTCGGTGGGGGTGAGCTTGTGGATCATGCCCTCTTCGGAGGACACGTAGAGGCTGCCATCGGGCCCGGTAGCGAGCGCGCGGAAGCGCTGTGATTCCATCGGCAAGGTCATCTCGGTCACGTCGAAAACCGAGATCTCGCCCTCGTCGAGTTCGACCACGTCGATACGCTCACCCACCGGCGTGCCGCCGAAGCCGATCCCGAGATAGCTGACCACCATGGCGCCTTCCCAGTCGCCCCAGGCCTCGCCCTCCAGGAACGCGGCGCCGGATATGCCCTGCGACCAGCCATTGTTGGTCCAGATCGGGGGCATCGCGTCGGGATAGGTCTCGAAATCGGTCATCGGCATGTAGGCCCGCCGTTCGTACCGGTTCATGCCCTCCATCTGGTTGGGCTCGTAGCCGCAATAGCCGTCCGGGCAGTCGCCGCGCCCGGCCATGTTGGGACGCGGATCCCAGCCGCCATTGCCGCCATTCTCCAGCACCGTGATCTCGTCGGAATGCCACGGCCCGTGCTCGGCGGTGATCGGCGTGCCGGTGCCGGGATGGAAGGCGAGGCCCTGCACGTTGCGGTGCCCGTAGGTGTAGGTCCGCGGATCGAAGCCCTCGGGCGGGGCGTTGCCCTCGGCGGCGTTGCCGTCTGTGTCGAGGCGCAGCACCTTCGAGCCCATCATCGTCGGGCTTTGCGGCACCTCGGCATTGTGGTTGTCGCCGGTGGTCAGGAACAGGTGCCCCTCGGGGCCGAACGCCACGCGGCCGCCATTATGCGCGCCCGGCCCACCGAAGGGCTGGTCGGTCGCTTCCATCTTGTAGGGCACGTCGTCGACCAGATCGGTGCGGCCCGACACGTCGGTCAGATCCCCGTTCACCTCGAACCGCATCAGCCGGTTGGTATGCGGATCGGACATGTTCGAGGTCGAATAGACGTAGATCCGGCGGTTGTCGGCGAAATCGGGATCGACGGCGACGCCCATCATGCCGGCCTGCCCCTCGCAGAAAAGGTCCTCGCCGTTGGTGGCATAGCCTGCGGTATCGCCGACGCCAAGCAGGGCGTTCACCGTGCCGTCGGGCAGGCGCACCGACAGGCCGTGGCATTTCTCGGTGAAGAACATCGTGCCGTCGGGCAGAAATGCCATGTCCCACGGCGCATCAAGATCCGACAGCACCACCTCGTGGTCGAGGCTGCTGGTATTGGTCTGCGCGAGCGCCGGCACCGCGGCCATCATCGCCGCGATCGAGACCAGCGGCAGGGCGCGCAAGTCGTGTAGTTGTTTCATGAGATCAGATCCTCCCTTTGGAAAAGCGGATGCGGCGACAGGCATCGTCGGTGTCCGCGGATGCGAAAAGGCTTCGCACAGGAAAGAGGGTAGGGTCGGGCGTCGCGCAACGTCAATAGGCACAAAGGGCGCGCCCCGCGGCAAAACGGCCGCGCCCCGGTTGGTCTGATCATGGTCAGGGAACAGTCGGACGGAAACCCCCGACCGGGCCCGGCGCGCGACCGCGTCGACCGGCTGTTCGCGATGACGCGCCTTTGTCGCAGGCCCTGACGGCTACCAGTGCCGGGTGCCGGGCGCGCCCTTGATGCGCCCGTCGAGGTTGGGTGTCACCCAGCCGCCGTAGAAATCGCCGGGCTGCGGCACCACGCGGGTCTCGCCCACCCACGCCTCGTCCATCGACCCGGCATAGAACGCCAGATACCCCGCCAGCGCCGCGAACCGGCCCGAGGGGGCGTCATAGCTCCACGCGGCGCGCGGCGCGGTGGTCCCGCCGGCGATCACGTCGTAATAGCGCGCGGCGCCCTTCCATTCGCAAAAGCTGCCGCCGGGCACGGGGCGCAGGGTGGCCGTGACATCCTCGGGCGGCAGATAGTAAGTTGGCGCGTGATGGGTTTCCAGCACCCGTAGGGCGCGCACGGTCTGCGCGACCAGCGCCCCGCCAAGACGGATGGTCAGCGTCTGCGCGACGGATTCCAGCGCCGGGGGGCGCGGATAGTCCTGCACATTCTCGCGCGGCAGGCCCGTCATG
Organism: Roseovarius sp. D22-M7; assembly: GCF_037083785.1. Taxonomy (NCBI): domain Bacteria; kingdom Pseudomonadati; phylum Pseudomonadota; class Alphaproteobacteria; order Rhodobacterales; family Roseobacteraceae; genus Roseovarius; species Roseovarius sp. D22-M7. Next base: position 198,018 of record NZ_JBAPKY010000001.1, on the reverse strand, counting down.
TCGTGACCAGCAGACGGTTGATCGGCATGGCGAAGCGGCCTTGCGCCGTGCCGGGGATCGCCAGAAGCCCGGCCAGGTCCGCCAGCATCCGCACGCGGCGCGCGGGCGACAGGATGAACGCCGCGTAAAAGAACCCCGCGGCAGCTTCGGCCACGTCGTTAGCGGGACCCTCCATCGCGACGACGCCGGTTTCGACCGTCACCGTCGCATCGGGGAAGGCCGCGCGGACAAGATCGCTCAGGCTGTCGGCACCGCGCACGCGCGGATCGCCCAGATCGACGACGCCATACCCGGGCAGTTCCGCCTGCACATGGCCGTAGATCAGGTCGTGCACGCCCGCATAGCCCGGTGCGGCCTCCATCGGCCCGTCCACGAGAGCGGCGAAACGGCCTCCCGGGGCCAGCACGCGGCGCACCTCGTCCAGCACCGGCGCGACCGGGTCCATCAGGGTCAGCGCCCAGTGGCACAGCACGGCATCGACCGATCCGTCGGGGATCTGCGCCATGTCCTGCGCCTCGGCCTGCATGAGCCGCGCGGCGCCCACTGGCAACTGTGCGCGGGCCAGCGCCAGCTCCTCGGGGCACATGTCCACCCCGGTCAGCCGCAGGCCGGCCTTTCGGTCGTGCAGGATCTTCAGCAGCGGCCCCGACCCGCAGGCGAGATCCAGCACCTGTGCCGCTATGCCCTCGGGCACCACCTCTGCCAGCCAGTCGTAGCTGGTGCGCCCGGCCGCGTCACGGCAGGCGCGCGCGCAGGTTTCTGTAAAACCGGCATGGTCGCGGTGCACGGCCCGCAGATGGGCACGCAGCGCAGCCGCATTTGGGGCCTGGCCGCGTTCAAGGCTTTCGGTCCACGCCGACCGCAAGGGGCTGTGATCGTTCACGCCAAATCTCCATTTTTTGGGAAAACCGTTCAGGCAGTGACATCCATCAGGTGCACGACCTGCGGGAAGCGCCAGCTGTCTTCCCGGCGCGCTGCAGCCACCCATTCGGCCACGGGCGATTGCGCCTGCATCTCGGCCAGCGAGACGCCGTCATCGAAGACGCAGCGCTGCAGGTAGCCCTCGACGGCCTCGGTCGCGTCGGCGCCTGCTACGCTGTCATAGCGCACCTCGGTCACCCCGACCTGCGCGCCCGCGGCGCGCAACGCCGCCGCCAGATCCTCGGCGGAGATGTAAGGCGCGGCATCCGCGGACCCGAACGCGTTCAGGTAACGCCGGTGAAACTCGACGTAATGCCCGGCCGCGGCACTGTGCGCGATCACCCCGCACCCGCCGGGGCCCATCGCGGCGCAGAACTGCTCGGCGGCTTTCGGCAAATCCTTGGCCGGAACGGCATAAAGTGCATGCGTCGCCCACACGATGTCATAGCCATCAGGCGGCGGGGTGAAATCCTGCAGTGTCGTCTCATGCTCGGCGGCGGGCATGAAGGGCGCGGGAAGCGCCGCACGCGCCTCGGCGATGGAGAACGCCGAGGGGTCCAGCAGATCCGTGGCGACGGGCCGCAACCCGGCCTCGGCCACGCGCGCGTGCCGGACAAGCGCGTTGGGAAACTTGCCCGACCCGCAGGCCACGTCCAGAAGCCGCAGCGACCGGTCGCCCGCCTGCTGTTGCGCAGCCGCCAGCCAGCCGGCCCAATCGCGCGCTTCGGCCAGATGCCGGTAATCGTCGGTGGCCAGCGTGTAGAACGCGTCCATGCCGGCGCGCCCGGCCTCGGACCAGTGCGCGGTGCTGCGCGTCAGGATATCGTCGCTCATGCCCCGTCCTCCACAGGCCAGCAGATCGGGTTCAGTTCGCTTGCCGCCACGTCGCCCGGCCCGACGCCCGGCATAAATTTCTGCCAGTCGCCCGAGACCATGGTGGGCGCATCCACGATCCGCGCCCCATCGGCGTAATAGGTGTTGGCAAGAACCACCCGGCTGCGATCGGTTCGGTTGCGGGCGGCGGTATGAAAGCTGAGATTGTGGTGAAAGCTGACCTCGCCGATCTCGAACTCGGTCTCGTCCACGGCGACACCGCCCCGCGCGAATACCTCGGCCACGCCGCGATCGTAGCCGGTGCCGGTCTTCTCGAAGGTCACGGCATCGACCAGCTTGTGCACGTCCAGCGGATAGGCAAACGCCAGCGGCCCCATTTCCAAGGGGATCGGCTGCGCGGGGGCCCACGCGGTGACCACGTCATGCGTGTCCAGCGGAAAGTGATGATCGTCGAAATGCCACGGCGTGCGCCCGCAGCCGGCCTGCTTGGCCAGCACGTTGTCATGATACAGCCGGACCGAGGCCACCTTCAGAAGATCGGCGGAGATCTGCCCCAGCCGTGGCGACAGCACATAGGCCCGCAGAAGCGGGTTGTCGGGCCAGATCATCTCGAGGCTGAGGAAGCGGTCGTGCGCGCCGGTATCGGGATCGACGTAGAACTCGGCCTTCAACAGGCGGATCAGTTCGGCACGCAGCTTCATCACCGCGCCGGGCGAGAACACCTCTTTCAGCTTGATGAACCCGTTCGCCTGGAAAAACGCGATCTGGTCGTCCGTCAGGGGATATGGCTTGGCCAATTCCGCAATCACCCCGTCATCGGACGGGATCGCCACGTCCGGCAGCGGCGGCGCTGCCACCACCGGCGCATCGGCCCCGTCATTGTCGGCAAGGCTTACATACCAGTCCCACCATGCCTGGTTGTCTTGGTCCCAGGGCTGGCTGACGTCGGTGGCATCGGTCGTGGCGGTCTCGGGCATGGCGCATCCTTTCCTTGATCGCGTCGACAGGTAAGTCAAGCAGACGCCGCGGCAAGCGCGAACCCGGGATTGGCTGGATGTTGCGCCCCGACGACTTATCTACCCGCCATTGCAAACAAATCGAGACGAGGACATCATGGACGCAAGCACGTCGCGGATCACCAATCGCGCCCTTCATTCCGACGCCGTCGCGGGCCTGTCGCAAACCCCAAAGGGCCTTTCGCCCAAATGGTTCTACGACGCGCTCGGCAGCGAGATTTTCGAAGAGATCACGCAACTTGCGGAATATTATCCCGCCCGGACAGAGCGGGCGATCCTCGAGGCGCAACTGCCGCGCATCGCCGCGCATGTGCCCGAAGGCGCGGCGCTGGTGGAGCTGGGCAGCGGCGCCAGCGTCAAGACGCGGCTGTTGCTCGACGGCCTGCCCCAGCTTTCGGCCTATGTCCCGGTCGATATCTCCGAAGACTTCCTGCACGCCACGGCCTCGGATCTTGCCGCCGATTACCCGGCGCTGACGGTCACGCCAGTGGTGGCGGATTTCATGACGCCGGTGCGCCTGCCCGATCTCGGCAGGGCGCCTGTGGTGGGGTTCTTTCCGGGCTCGACGATCGGCAACCTCGCGCCTGAGGCGGCCGAGGCGCTGCTCGCGCGGCTCGGCCACTGGCCGCATCACCAGGCGTTGATCCTCGGGGTCGATCTGGTAAAGGCACCCGAAACTCTCGTCGCCGCCTATGACGACGCGCAGGGCGTGACGGCGCGGTTCAACCTCAACCTGCTGACCCGCCTCAACCGCGAGGTGGGCGCCGAGTTCGACCTCGACACCTTCCGTCATCTTGCTCTCTGGAACGCCGGCGAGGCCCGTGTCGAGATGCACCTCGAAAGCCAGAACGATCAGGTGGTGCGCGTCGGCGATGAGCTGGTGGCGTTTGCGCCGGGCGAGACGATCCATACCGAGAACAGCCACAAGTACACAGTCGAGAGGCTTTCGGACCTAGCCACAAGCGCGGGTTGGCGCGTAGACGATTTCCTCACCGACGCGGATGGCCTGTTTGGGGTTTTTGTACTTGGCCGATGACGATGTCCGGGCGGGTGCGGCGCCTTTCGCTCTGCCCGGCCTATCGGCTTGGATTTCGTCCTGGTTCATTTGTCATCGTTAGAGAGGNTCCTCCACGGAGAAACTCCTTCCCTATTCCAAGACAGGGACGGATTCCCAGAAATCATAAGTCAGAAGAAGGTGGGCCCCAGATCGCGCTTACAGACATGCGGTCTTACAGATGGCCTGTTTGGGGTTTTTGTACTTGGCCGATGACGATGTCCGGGCGGGTGCGGCGCCTTGTGCCCTGCCCGGCCTATCGGCTTGGATTTCGTCCTGGTTCATTTGTCATCGTTAGAGAGGTGTTTTTTTGAGGATTTTCCAGGTTTGGCGGCGACCTACTCTCCCACGTCTTGAGACGCAGTACCATTGGCGCTGTAGCACTTAACGACCGGGTTCGGGATGGGACCGGGTGTTTTGCTTACGCTATGACCACCAAACCGGGGAAATCCTCAATTATCAACGTCGTTGTCCAAGTCAGGCACATGTTTTGGTGTGTATGCGATCGATTGCGTCCAGTCTGTCTTTTACTGGATCGAATCAAGCCTATCGGGCCATTAGTACCGGTCAACTGAACGCATTGCTGCGCTTACATCTCCGGCCTATCGACGTGGTGGTCTACCACGGCCCTCAGGGATACCTTGTTTTGAGGGGGGCTTCCCGCTTAGATGCCTTCAGCGGTTATCCTGTCCGATCATAGCTACCCTGCACTGCGGCTGGCGCCACAACAGGTCCACCAGTGGATCGTTCACCCCGGTCCTCTCGTACTAGGGGCAACTCCTCTCAAGTATCCTACACCCACGGCAGATAGGGACCGAACTGTCTCACGACGTTCTAAACCCAGCTCACGTACCTCTTTAAACGGCGAACAGCCGTACCCTTGGGACCTGCTCCAGCCCCAGGATGAGATGAGCCGACATCGAGGTGCCAAACACTGCCGTCGATATGGACTCTTGGGCAGTATCAGCCTGTTATCCCCGGCGTACCTTTTATCCGTTGAGCGATGGCCCTTCCACTCGGGACCACCGGATCACTATGGCCGTCTTTCGACTCTGCTCGACATGTCTGTCTCGCAGTCAGGCTGGCTTATGCCATTGCACTCAACGAGCGATTTCCGACCGCTCTGAGCCAACCTTCGCGCGCCTCCGTTACGCTTTAGGAGGCGACCGCCCCAGTCAAACTACCCGCCACGCAGGGTCCCGGACCCGGATAACGGGCCGCGGTTAGACATCAAGAGTGCGAAGGGTGGTATCTCAAGGGTGGCTCCACCGCGACTGGCGTCACGGTTTCAAAGCCTACCACCTATCCTGCACATCACAATCCTGATGCCAGTGCGAAGCTGTAGTAAAGGTGCACGGGGTCTTTCCGTCTAACCGCGGGAAGCCTGCATCTTGACAGGCAATTCAATTTCGCTGAGTCGATGTTGGAGACAGCGGGGAAGTCGTTACGCCATTCGTGCAGGTCGGAACTTACCCGACAAGGAATTTCGCTACCTTAGGACCGTTATAGTTACGGCCGCCGTTTACCTGGGCTTCAATTCAAGGCTCTCACCTCTCCTTTTAACCTTCAGGCACCGGGCAGGCGTCAGACCCTATACGTCGTCTTGCGACTTCGCAGAGCCCTGTGTTTTTAGTAAACAGTCGCCACCCCCTGGTTTGTGCCCCCGGATCCAAGTTGCCTTGAACCCGGGCCTCCTTCTCGCGAACTTACGGAGGTATTTTGCCGAGTTCCTTCAACATCGTTCTCTCAAGCGCCTTGGTATGCTCTACCAGTCCACCTGTGTCGGTTTAGGGTACGATCTAGCGATGGAGCTATTTCCAGGAACCGCTTGACGGCCCGCCCAATCCGATAAGGGCGAACAATCTTCGCGATCCGTCACTTCCATCTGGCCCGGGAATATTAACCCGGTTCCCATCGACTACGCCTTTCGGCCTCGCCTTAGGGGTCGGCTCACCCTGCTCAGATTAGCTTTAAGCAGGAACCCTTGGACTTTCGGCGAGAGTGTCTCTCACACTCTTTGTCGCTACTCATGTCATCATTCTCACTGGTGATCTCTCCACCGGATGGCTCACGCCCCGGCTTCATCGAAAGCTCCTTGTCTCCGTAACGACCGAAGTCGCTAAAGAGACAGTGAACTATGTCACACCACGCTCTGCTACCACGCGCTTGCGCGCATCCGAAGCTTCGGCTCATGGCTTGAGCCCCGTTACATCTTCGCCGCAGGACAACTTGTTTAGACCAGTGAGCTGTTACGCTATCTTTAAAGGATGGCTGCTTCTAAGCCAACCTCCTGGTTGTTTTGGTCGTCCCACCTGCTTTCCCACTTAGCCATGAATTGGGGGCCTTAGCTGTCGGTCAGGGTTGTTTCCCTCTCGACGATGGACGTTAGCATCCACCGTCTGTCTGCCATCCAGTACTCCCCGGTATTCGGAGTTTGGTTAGGATCAGTAAGCCTGTGGGGCCCCATTACCCATCCAGTGCTCTACCCCCGGGGGTATAAAGATGACGCTCTACCTAAATAGATTTCGCAGAGAACCAGCTATCTCCGAGTTTGATTGGCCTTTCACCCCTAGGCACAACTCATCCCGACCTTTTTCAACAGGTGTGGGTTCGGACCTTCAGTAAGTGTTACCTTACCTTCATCCTGGTCATGCCTAGATCACTCGGTTTCGGGTCTGATCCATCCAACTCATGCGCCCATTTAAGACTCGCTTTCGCTGCGCCTACACCTAACGGCTTAAGCTTGCTGGATAGACCAAGTCGATGACCCATTATACAAAAGGTACGCCGTCACTCCGCAAGGGAGCTCCAACTGATTGTAGGCGTTCGGTTTCAGGTACTGTTTCACTCCCCTCGTCGGGGTGCTTTTCACCTTTCCCTCACGGTACTGGTTCACTATCGGTCAGTAAGGAGTACTTAGCCTTCGAAGGTGGTCCTCCGATCTTCAGACAGGATTTCACGTGTCCCGCCCTACTTGATACGTCCCTTGACGCTTCCCGTACGGGGCTGTCACCCGCTATGGCCATGCTTCCCAACATGTTCCGGTCACGTCTCGGGCTCGGCTGGTCCCCGTTCGCTCGCCGCTACTAGGGGAGTCGCTATTGCTGTCCTTTCCTCCGGGTACTTAGATGTTTCAGTTCCCCGGGTTTGCTCTTGAAGACCTATGTATTCAGTCAACAAGTACCTGTTTCACCCGACTGGTGATAACCGCAAGGTTATCAACAATCGAGTATCAGGTGGGTTGCCCCATTCGGAAATCCGTGGATCAAGGCCTATTCTCGGCTCCTCACGGCTTATCGCAGAGTATCACGTCCTTCATCGCCTCTTACTGCCAAGGCATTCACCAAACGCCCTTTTCGCGCTTGATTCGATCCAGAAAAAGCAAGACTGGCTTGCGCGGCGGTGGAAGCTGGTAACAAACCACAGCCATTTTTCCGATCGAAAGCATACATTTCCCGCATCATCTTTCGATGACGCATTTGGTTAGTGTACTTGACTTGGACAACTCTGTTCGTTTCGGCCGGGATACATGCGACGGGTTGAGGAAGCAGCCCGAGACATGCCTTCCACGAGGGACAAGCCCCCGGTGGAACCAAACCGAGATGCACCGCTTACGCGCGGGCATCAAACAGTGTTGATTTGTATCTCTCTAAACGATGTCAATGTTCTGTCCTACCGCCTTGCGGCTACTTGAGGACAGTATCTGTCCTAACGCCTTGCGGCGCGGACAGATCGTCTGAAGAACAGACGTTCAAAAGGTCTAATGGACCGCTTGAAGATATGTTCTTGCGTCTGCTCCACACGCGCCGAGGAATGGTGGGGCACTCACCAATTCACTTGAGAATTGGTGCACAATGAACCTAGGCTGCACCATTCTGAGCGCAGCGAAGATTGGTGGAGCCTAGGAGGATCGAACTCCTGACCTCCTGAATGCAAATCAGGCGCTCTCCCAGCTGAGCTAAGGCCCCGTGACTCTTGGCCTACCGCCTATTCGGCTACTTGAGGCCGAATGCTTGGCCTGCCGCCTGTCGGCTGCTTGAGGCCGGTTTTCTGGCCTGCCGCCTGCGGCTTTTCGAGGCCATCCCGAAGGAGATGGTGGGTCGAGGAGGACTTGAACCTCCGACCTCACGCTTATCAGGCGTGCGCTCTAACCACCTGAGCTACCGACCCTCTGGCCATCTCGCCGGTGGGCCGTAGCACCCGGGCCTGGCGATGCCAAGCCATTGCCGAGGCCATCTTCGCCAATGCCCCAGGAAGGCCTGAACCTCCGACCTCACGCGTATCAGGCGTGCGCGGCTGCCCACCTGAGCGACCGACCCTGACAGGCCGGCGGGTCTGAAGACGTGTCTGAAGAGATATGAGGACGGTCCGGCTCGGTATATGACCGGCTTTGATTGCCGATCTGCTAAGTGTTTCACGTTCAGTGCGCTACCGCCTCCGGCTGCTTGAGCGCGAATATGGTCTCGCCATGAATCCAGAAACATCCTTAGAAAGGAGGTGATCCAGCCGCAGGTTCCCCTACGGCTACCTTGTTACGACTTCACCCCAGTCGCTGAGCTTACCGTGGTCCGCTGCCTCCCCGAAGGGTTAGCGCACGGCCGTCGGGTAAACCCAACTCCCATGGTGTGACGGGCGGTGTGTACAAGGCCCGGGAACGTATTCACCGCGTCATGCTGTTACGCGATTACTAGCGATTCCGACTTCATGGGGTCGAGTTGCAGACCCCAATCCGAACTGAGATGGTTTTTGGGGATTAACCCATTGTCACCACCATTGTAGCACGTGTGTAGCCCAACCCGTAAGGGCCATGAGGACTTGACGTCATCCACACCTTCCTCCCGCTTATCACGGGCAGTTTCTCCAGAGTGCCCAGCTTGACCTGCTGGCAACTGAAAATGTGGGTTGCGCTCGTTGCCGGACTTAACCGAACATCTCACGACACGAGCTGACGACAGCCATGCAGCACCTGTGTGATATCCAGCCGAACTGAAGGAAACCGTCTCCGGTAACCGCGATATCCATGTCAAGGGTTGGTAAGGTTCTGCGCGTTGCTTCGAATTAAACCACATGCTCCACCGCTTGTGCGGGCCCCCGTCAATTCCTTTGAGTTTTAATCTTGCGACCGTACTCCCCAGGCGGAATGCTTAATCCGTTAGGTGTGTCACCGAATAGCATGCTACCCGACGACTGGCATTCATCGTTTACGGTGTGGACTACCAGGGTATCTAATCCTGTTTGCTCCCCACACTTTCGCACCTCAGCGTCAGTATCGAGCCAGTGAGCCGCCTTCGCCACTGATGTTCCTCCGAATATCTACGAATTTCACCTCTACACTCGGAATTCCACTCACCTCTCTCGAACTCCAGACCACCAGTTTTGAAGGCAGTTCCGGGGTTGAGCCCCGGGATTTCACCCCCAACTTGATGGTCCGCCTACGTGCGCTTTACGCCCAGTAATTCCGAACAACGCTAACCCCCTCCGTATTACCGCGGCTGCTGGCACGGAGTTAGCCGGGGTTTCTTTACCTGCTACTGTCATTATCATCACAGGCGAAAGAGCTTTACGATCCTAAGACCTTCGTCACTCACGCGGCATGGCTAGATCAGGGTTGCCCCCATTGTCTAAGATTCCCCACTGCTGCCTCCCGTAGGAGTCTGGGCCGTGTCTCAGTCCCAGTGTGGCTGATCATCCTCTAAAACCAGCTATGGATCGTAGGCTTGGTAGGCCGTTACCCCACCAACTACCTAATCCAACGCGGGCCGATCCTCCTCCGATAAATCTTTCCCCAAAAGGGCGTATGCGGTATTACTCACCGTTTCCAGTGGCTATCCCGCAGAAGAGGGTACGTTCCCACGCGTTACTCACCCGTCCGCCGCTATCCCCGAAGGGATCGCTCGACTTGCATGTGTTAGGCCTGCCGCCAGCGTTCGTTCTGAGCCAGGATCAAACTCTCAAGTTGAAAACCGGTTGCCCGGTTATCCTTGACGTCGAACCTCTGCACATCTTCAATGCGCTACCGCTTCGTTACTTGAGCGCGGCATCAACCACGCACAAGCGCTCCGCAATATGGTCGACCCGGCTAGGTACGACCTGCATTGAAAGTCATCTGTCTGATGCACATCGTCTCCGAAGAGCAGACGTCCATACAAGACAGTGAAGCTGACACCGGTCATCGGGATTGTAAGTGTGCTACCACCTTGCGGCTACTCGAGCACCAAACCCTACCGGCGTTGATATACAGACGTTGATCCATCGAAACGAACCAAACCGCCCACATATCTCTTCAGATTGCAAATTTTCAAAGAGCGCGGAGACAAAACCAACAGGAAGCGCCAAACTACCTAGCGCAACCCGCCAACCAAATCTCCAAATATCGTCCGATCCGCAAATCTTCAAGGCCTCAACCCGTCCAACCGCAAGATCTCCCAACAACACTCCCGCGCCGCCGGTGAAAGGGCTTCTACCCATACCCACACTCGGGCGCAAGACGTTTTTTACAGAAAAGTGAAATTTTCCGCGCCACGGCGCTTTTTTCCGCGGCCTTCCTGGCCTGGGGCGAGGCCAGCCGTGCCACCTCAGTCGCCGTAGGCCAAACCTTCGCGGCGCGGATCGGCACCGCCGAGCAGACCCTGCCCGATCTCGATCACGTGCAGGCCCGAGGTCTGGTCGGTGATGCTCACGTCGTATCCCAGCCCGCGCAATTCATCGGCAAGGCCGTCCGCCACCGGTTCCAGTTCGAAAGGGCCAAAGCGGTTCACCAAGTGCGGCAATCCGGCCGCCTGTTGCGGGTCCATCCCCCAGTCCACCCAGGCGAGGATCGTTTTGGCAACATAGCCGATGATGCGGCTGCCCCCGGGACTGCCAAGGACAAGCACCGGCCGGCCGTCCCTTCGCAGGATCGTCGGCGCCATCGAGGAGCGCGGGCGCTTGCCGGGGGCTGCCGCGTTGGCAATCGGGCGCCCGCCGTCGTGGGTCGCGAACGAGAAGTCTGTCAGTTGGTTGTTGAGCAGGAACCCCCGCACCATCAGGCGTGACCCGAACGCGTTCTCGATGCTCGAGGTCATGCTCAGCGCGTTGCCGTCGCGATCGACGATCGAGACATGCGAGGTCGAGGGCCGCTCGCCCCGCCGGCCCTCGCCCCAGTCCAGCGCGTGCTCGAACTCCGGCGCGCCCGGCGCGACCTGCGGCAGCGCGTCCTCGCGGCGCAGCAACGCGGAGCGCGATTTCAGGTAGTCCGGTGCGAGCAGCCCCGCGACGGGCACCGGCACGAAATCGCTGTCGGCGAGGTAACGTCCCCGGTCCGCAAACGCCAATCGGCTGGCATCGCCGATCAGGCGCCAGGCTTGCGCGCTTTCGGGGCCGAGATCCGCTAGATCGAACGGTTCGAGCAGGCCGAGGATCTGTGCGACCGTCACGCCGCCCGAAGAGGGCGGACCCATGCCGCAGACCTCGAATTCGCGGTAGGGGCTGCAGACCGCCGCGCGCTCTTTCACCCGGTAGATCGCAAGATCGGTGCCGCTCAGCCGGCCAAGATTGTCCCGCACGCCCTGCACACGGGCGACGATATCCTCGGCGACCCCTCCGGTATAAAAGCCGCGGGCGCCGTCTTCGGCCAGCTTGCGCAACGTCTCGGCATAGGCGGGGTTGCGCAGGGTGTCGCCCGCCTGCACCGGGTGGCCGTCGGGCAGGAAATAGGCGCGGATCGCGGCGAATCGCGACAGGCGCGCGACATCGCCAGCCACCAGCATCGCCAGCCGCGGGCTGACGCTAAAGCCGTCCTCGGCCAGCCGGATCGCATCGGTGAAGAGCCCCGGCCATGGGCTGCGCCCCCAGCGGGCATGGGCCTCTGCCATCAGGGCGGGCGTACCCGGCACGCCGACCGACCGCCCGCCGACCACCGCGTCGAAGAAGTCGAGCGGTTCGCCATCCGCATCGAGGAACAGTTGCGGCGTGACCGCCAGCGGCGCGGTTTCACGCGCGTCGAGCGTGGTGATCTCGCCGGACTCGGCGTCGTGCCAGACAAGGAATGCACCGCCGCCGAGGCCGGAGCTTTGCGGCTCTACCAGCCCCAGCACCGCCTGCACCGCCACCATGGCATCCGCGGCGGTCCCGCCCCTGGCCAGCACCTTTGCGCCCGATTCGACCGCCAGGGGATTCGCCGCGGCGATCATCCAGTTTTCGGCCTTGACCGGGCGCCCCGCCGCCTTGGCCTTGGCCGAGGCTTCGAGCAGGGCGGGCACCTGAAACAGACCCGCCCCCGCGCCTTCGGGCGCCACGCGATCCGCGGCATCCTGCGCCAGCCCCGGCGCGCCCAGGATCAGGCCGAGGACCAGAAGCATCACGCGCATCGTCGCCTCCCTACAAAGGATCGGTGCGCCACAGCGTCACCTTCAACCCACCATGCGCGACGGGTGGGCCCGGTGGCAAGAACGGCAGGCCGGTGGTTTTCGCCAGCCCGCCATCGCTGGTCACCAGCCCGACGCGCCAGCCGTGCATCTCGCGCATCAGGACCTCGCCGAGGCGCGCGTAAAGCCCGAACAAGAGCTTGCGATTGCCGATCCGCGCGCCGTAGGGCGGGTTGACCATCACCAGCCCCGGCGGGCCCTCGGGCCGCACAAGATCCGAGATCGGCTGGCAGGCGAAGCGCGTCAGATCGCCCACCTCGGCCCGCTCGGCATTCTGCGCGGCCATGCGGACGGCCCCCGCATCGCGGTCGTAGCCGATGAATTGCTGCGGCACCTGGTGTGGTGCGGCCGAGTGCCCGAATGCCACCCAGGCATCCGCATCGAAGCCCGCCAGATCCTCGAAGGCGAAGCGGCGCGCGCGCCCGGGGGGAAGCCCAGCCGCGATTTCCGCCGCCTCGATGGGAAAGGTGCCCGACCCGCACATTGGATCGAGCACGGGTTCCCGCCCGACATAGCCGCATTGCCACAAAAAGAGCGCAGCCAGCGTTTCGCGCAACGGGGCCTTGCCGACGGCCTCCTTGTAGCCGCGGCGGTGCAGCGGTTCGCCCGAGGTGTCGAGGCTGAAGGTCACCAGATCATCCTCGATCCGCGCCATCAGGCGCAGCGCGGCATGCTCGCTGACCGGCGCGCCAAGGCTTTCGGTGATCGCCCGCGCGATGCGTTCCTTCGCGGCGCCTTCGTGATAGATCTTCGACTTGCGGCAGCTTACCTCGACACGCAGCGGCACGTCGGGGCGCAGATGCGCCGCCCAGTCGAACTTGCGCGCCCTTTTGTCGAGCTGCGCCAGGTGCATGGCGCGGAACCCGCCGATGCGGGCCAGAACCCGACCCGCGCCGCGCAGTTGCAGGTTGGCACGCATGACGTCCGGCCAGGTGCCCGGAAAGCTGACGCCGCCGCGCCCTGGGGCGACCGGGCCGAATCCCGCCGCGCGGGCCTCTTCGGCCAGAACCTCTTCCAACCCCGGCTGCGCGACGAGAAATATCTCGAACGGTGCGCTTTGGCTCAAGGCAGTGTCACAGCATCGACGGGACGACCTGGTCCGGCGGGCGGTGGCCGTCGTCGAAGGTCTTGATGTTGATGATGACCTTCTCGCCCATCTCGATCCGGCCCTCCACCGTGGCCGAGCCCATATGCGGCAAGAGCACCACATTCGCGAGTTCACGCAAGCGTGGATTGATCTCGGTGCCGTGCTCGTAGACGTCGAGGCCCGCGCCCGCGAGATCGCCGGCCCGCAGCATCCGCGTCAGCGCGTTCTCGTCGATCACCTCGCCGCGCGAGGTGTTCACGATCACCGCTTCGGGCTTCATCAGCTTCAGCCGCCGCGCGTTCATCAGGTGGAAGGTCGAGGGGGTGTGCGGGCAGTTGATGCTGAGGACATCCATTCGCGCGACCATCTGGTCGAGGCTTTCCCAGTAGCTGGCCTGCAACGCGTCCTCGACATCGGGGCGCAGCCGGTGGCGATTGTGGTAATGCACCTGCATGCCGAACGCCGCCGCCCGGCGCGCCACCGCCTGCCCGATCCGGCCCATGCCGAGGATGCCCAGGCGGCGGCCCGCGACGCGCCCGCCCAGAAGTGCCGTGGGCGACCAGCCCTGCCAGTCGCCGGACTGCATCCGCGCGAGCCCCTCTGGCAGGCGGCGGGTCACCGCGAGGATCAGCGCCATGGTCATGTCGGCTGTGTCGTCGGTCAGCACACCCGGCGTGTTCGACACCAGTATGCCGTGCTGGCGCGCGGTATCCACGTCGATATGATCCACCCCCGCACCGTAATTCGCGATCAGCTTGAGCTGGTCCCCGGCCTGCGCGATCAGCCCCGCATCGATACGGTCGGTAAGCGTCGGCACCAGCACATCCGCCTCGCGCACGGCGCGGGTCAGTTGCTCACGGCTCATCGGGGCATCGTCCTCGCGCAGGCGCACGTCGAAAAGCTCTTTCATGCGCGTCTCGACCGGTTCGGGCAGGCGTCGCGTCACGACCACATTCAGACGGGCAGATGGCATGACATCCCTCCTCACGCTTTCATTTCACGCAGCTTGCTGGCAAGGTGGCGCAAGAACGCGCGGGGCACAAGAACCCCGTGCAGGCAGACAGGCGGAAATCGGATGAAAGCGATGGTATTTCGGGGGCTCGCCCTGCTGGCGCTTGTGATGGGCCCAGGCCTTGTCGCCGCGCAAGAGCGCGGCCCGGTCACCAACTTGCCGCTGCCGCGCTACGTCTCGCTGAAGGCGTCCGAGGCCAATGTGCGCCGCGGGCCCAGCCTGACCCACCGGATCGACTGGGTGTTCAAACACCGCGGCATGCCCCTGCGGGTGACGGCCGAATACGGGCACTGGCGCCGCGTGCAGGACGGCGACGGCGCCGGAGGCTGGGTGCATTACACGCTTCTGTCGGGCGCCCGCACCGCGCTGGTGCGCGCGCAGATGCTGGACATGCGCGCCCGGCCGCACGCGGATTCGATGGTCGTCGCGCGCCTCGAGCAGGGCGTGGTCGCAAGGCTCGAGGAATGCGGCCAGACGTGGTGCGCCGTCTCCGCGGACGGCTACCACGGCTGGACCCCGAAAAGCGCGCTCTGGGGGGTCGGTCCGGACGAAACGTTGGAGTGACGGTGCCATCCAAGTCGGACTAAGCACCAGCTATCGCGCGAGGCCGGCAAATATTTTCGCCCCGGCACTTGAACAGACCGAGGTGCCAGAGTAATGAGCGGCGCACGTTGGGGTGTAGCCAAGTGGTAAGGCAGCAGTTTTTGGTACTGTGTACCGTAGGTTCGAATCCTACCACCCCAGCCACATTCCAGCTTAGCACCTGATTTAAGACGTTTTACTGCGATTGGATTCGCAGCCTCACGCCGGTTTGGCGCAATTGGGACACATGGGTGTGACACACTACTGCAACACGACGCCCTCTTCAGGCGGCGCGGGCGCGAAATTCTTGTCTCTCTACGGGGTCCCCAACTGGGAGCTGAAGGTGGGAGCAATGACTCACGTGACCCGCCGCGGCGCGGCCTATGTCTGGCCCCCGCGGATCCCGAAACGGGCGATCGAGATGGCGATTCGGTGCGCCCGATCGGGCGTGGCATCTTCGTGTTTGCGGGCGGCACGGCGGACACATTCGAAGAATTTGCCGGAAACGGCAACCGCCGCCGTCCGAGGAACAGAAGGACACCGTCAAAAACGACAAAATCCTTGATTTCATATCGCGTCTCAGCGGAGTTCTGAATGTCAGCGGTGTCGGCGGCTCAACTGCAGGAGACCAGACTGGCACCGCCCTTTTGCACCGGGCGCTCTTGTTGCACGCGCTGCTTGAAAGGGTTTTCCCAGAGATCACCGCGGATATCGACAAAGGCGCGATCACCGACGATCTCGTCTGCACGATGCTACGGGACTGGCAGTTCAGTCACGGCGCTCAGTCGATGGAAACCGTTCTGCGGGCCATGGCCGTCCAGCGCCAGACGCCGGCTCTTGGCCTGTCGGACCTCCCGATCCAGACGCAATTGGCTAACCACGTCGCGGTCGAAAGCCGCTGGACTCTCTTTCCCTGGCCGGGATGGGAGAGTAACCCTGCGACCATTTGAGACGCATTTGCTGTCGCCGCGAACAGCGCTGTCAATGCAACTGGGCTTGCGAACGGTTAGTCTGCTGCCCTCGATTTATCAAATGCCTTAGCTTTCGATCGCCTTGGCATATTCTCGGGTGGTAATCGAGCGCACGGTCGCGATGTCGTTGGCCAAGAAGTTCCAAGCGTCGCAGCATCGTGCCACGATCTCCTCGTAGGTTTCGAACACGGAGATGGCGAGGCGGTTGGCGCGGAGGCGGGCCCGGACGTGCTCGAGCGGGTTGAACTCCGGGGCGTAGGGCGGGAGCGGCAGCAGGGTGATGGTGTCGGGCACCTTCAGAGCCTTGGCGCCATGCCATCCGGCACCGTCGAGCACCAGAACGGCATGTGCGCCCTCGGCGACGGTGCGGGAGATCTCGGCGAGGTGGGCGGTGGGCATGAGCAGCGCGGCGGTGGCTCCGCGGTGGGGGCGCAGACGGCGCCGAAGATGCAGGCCCAGGTGTCGCGGGTGTCGCGCGGCGCGCGTGGGAGGGTGAGCGTGCCCTGCGGGCCGACCTGTGCCTCATCCCGACCCGCAGGGCCGCGCAGCGAAACCACATCTCCAAGGGTTTGTCCCGGGCGTGCTTCGGCAGGGCGTCGGTTACGGTCGCGGCGACGTTTTTGTGAACGCCTGTTGGGCCCCGGGGTCGGATTTCGGGTGCTGCGGGCGCACCGAGACCCGGCGAACTCCGAGCCGCGGCCAACGGCTTGCCCACCCTGCGCTCATGCATGGCGATGCGAGAGGCGCACCTCGATCCTGCGCTGAAGGTCGCCGCTCCGCCAGCGCACCACCCCCGTCCAAGGCAGGGTCGGGACCCTCGCGCACCATCCGTGCCGGGTCGGCCGTCTGCTCANCCAAATCTCCAAATATCGTCCGATCCGCAAATCTTCAAGGCCTCAACCCGTCCAACCGCAAGATCTCCCAACAACACTCCCGCGCCGCCGGTGAAAAGGGATTTACGGATTACCCGCCAATGCTGCAACCCCTTTTTCCGCCTGCCGTCACATTTTTTACATCAAACATTTTTTCTATTTTAAATCAATGCTTTGACTGGTGCGATCGGATCCGAAATCCACGCCGTGCCCGCGCCCCTTCCGCCCGTGCGCCGCGGTTTTTCGAGGCCTCGTGACTTATCCCCAGGCTTATCCCCAGACTCGGGCGAGTCGGCTGCGAAAAAGGCTCAAGATTCGGCGCGGGCCCGCGGCCGGCGGCGCGGCAGCGGCAGCCGCAGGGCCAGCAGCGCCAGAATCACGCCAAGATAGATCAGCGGCTCGATCTGGAATCCCTTGGCGAGCCAGACGAAATGCACCGCCGCCAGCACCGCCGCCGCGTAGCTCAGCTTGTGCAGCCGGCGCCAGTTTGCCCCCAGCCGCCGCACCGCGCGGTTGTTCGAGGTCAGCGCCAGCGGGATCATCAGCAGGAACGCCGTGAACCCCACCGTCACATAGGGCCGCTTGACGATATCGGCCCAGATCTGCGCCGGGATCTGCACGTCGAGCACCAGCCAGACCAGCAGGTGCAGGCTGACGAAATAGAAGGTCATCAGCCCCAGCATGCGGCGGAACCGGATCAGGTTGACCCTCGCCACCCGCCGCAGCGGCGTCACCGCCAGCGACGCGATCAGCAATTGCAGCCCCGCCTCGCCCAGCCGGTGCTCGAGTTCGTTGATCGGCTCGACCCCCAGACCGCCGGTCAGCCCAAGATACAGCCACCAGAACGGGACCGCCCCAAGGCCCAGATAGAACGGCCATGTCGGCACGCGGCGTTGCTTGGAGTTGATCCAGTCTGTTACCGTCATCATCGGTTTCCTGTTACCACCCCCAGGCATGCGAGGGATCATGTCCTTGTCACCGCTCCTCTCCGCCGGTCCGGTCATCGCGACCCATGCCCTTGTCGCGATCGCCGCGATCGCCCTCGGGGCGCTGCAACTGGTCCTGCCGAAGGGCACGTCGTATCACCGCATCGCGGGGCTGTCGTGGATCGCGGCGATGGCGCTGGTCGCGCTGTCGAGCTTCTTCATCCACGAGTTTCGCACCTTCGGACCATTCTCGCCCATCCACATCCTGTCGGCGATAACCCTGTGGGCGCTGTGGTCGGGCATCGCGGCCGCGCGGCGCGGCGATATCGCGCGCCACCGCCAGACCATGCGCGCGCTCTTCGTGCTGGCGCTGGTTCTGACGGGCGGGTTCACGCTGGTCCCGGGCCGCCGGATGCACGCGGTGCTATTCGGCGGCTGAAGCGGGGATCAGAAGTTCTTTGTCAGGTCCATGCCCTTGTAAAGCGACGCGACCTCTTCTTCGTACCCGTTGAACATCTTCGTCTCGATCCGCGCCGAAAACAGCCCGCCGCCGATGCGCCGCTCGGTGGCCTGCGACCAGCGCGGGTGATCGACGTTCGGGTTCACGTTGGAATAGAAGCCGTATTCGCGCGGCGCTGCCTTGTTCCAGCTGGTCGGCGGCTGCGTGTCGGTCAACGTGATGCGGACCACCGACTTGATCGACTTGAACCCGTATTTCCACGGCACCACCAGCCGCAGCGGCGCGCCGTTCTGGTTGGGAATGTCGCGGCCGTAGATGCCCGTCGCCATGATCGTCAGCGGGTGCATCGCCTCGTCGAGCCGCAGCCCCTCGATATAGGGCCAGTCGAGCACCGGCCGGCTGACGCCACGCATCTCGTCCTCGCGCAGCACGGTCTCGAAAGCGACGAATTTCGCGCCCGACTGCACGCCGGCCAGCGCCAGCATGTCGGCCAACTCGAACCCGTTCCACGGCACCACCATCGACCACGCCTCGACACAGCGCAGCCGGTAGATCCGCTCTTCCACGGTCATCTGCGCCATGATGTCCTCGAAGGCGTAATCGCCGGGGCGGTCCACCATGCCGTCGATTCGCACGCTCCAAGGATCAATCGTCAGCGCGTCGGCATAGCGTTTCGGGTCGCCCTTGTCGGTGCCGAACTCGTAGTAGTTGTTGTAGCTGGTGATATCCTCCCAGCTGTTGGGCTCCAGGTCCTCGCCTTCGGCCTGCGCGCGCCCGGCCGCGCCCATCAGGCCGAGACCGGCCACCCCGGCCATCAACTGCCGCCGGTTGAGAAACGCGGCCTCGGGCGTGACGTCGCGCTCGGTCAGCGTGTTTTTCCAGCGATTGGCCATGATATCCTCCTGATGCGTAATTCACGATATAGGCGCAGACACGCCGCTCGCCAGCCGCGAGTTTCAGCGATGCCCCTCACAAGGCCGTGTTGGTGTTGTAACTGGGGCGGCTTTCGTTCAGCCGGATCGAGGATCCGTCGGCCTGCACCACCCGCACATGCCGGCGCCGCATCTGGCGCGGCTCGGTCACGCCGACGGAATGCGCTATCATCTCGACCTCGGAGATCACCGATTGCGCGTAATGCGCCACCTTTTTGTACTTGTCCTCGACCACCAGCCCGCGCTGCAGGCGCGGATCATGCGTGGTGATGCCCGTGGGGCAGGTGTTGCGGTTGCATTTCAAAGCCTGGATGCAGCCCAGCGAGAACATGAAGCCGCGCGCAGAAGTCACGAAATCGGCGCCCGCGCAGATCGCCCAGGCGACATCGCCGGGCACCATCAGCTTGCCGCTGGCGATCATGCGGATGCGCTCCTTCAGCCCGTAGCGGTCGCGCAGGTCGACCATCCGCGGCAGCGCGTCGCGAATCGGCATGCCCACGAGATCCATCAGCGGCATGGGTGCCGCCCCGGTGCCGCCCTCGCCACCATCGATGGTGATGAAATCCGGCGCGCTTGCGGCGCCGCGCGCCACGATCCGCTCGAACATCTCTTCCCAGACCAGCGAGGACCCCACCACCGTTTTGAACCCGACGGGCCGGCCGGTGACCTCGCGGATATGGCCGATCACGTCCAGAAGCTCGCCGAAATCGTCGATATCGGCGTGGCGGTTGGGCGAGATGCTGTCGCGCCCCTCGGGAATGCCGCGGATCGCGGCGATCTCGGGGGTGACCTTCTCGCCGGGCAGGATGCCGCCCTTGCCGGGCTTGGCGCCCTGCGCGAGCTTCACCTCGAACATCCGCACGTTTTCATGCGCGGCCACCGCACGCAAGCTGTCGTCGCACAGGTTACCGTCGCCGTCGCGTACGCCGTATTTCGCCGTGCCGATCTGGTAGACGATGTCGCAGCCGCCCGACAGATGAAACGGGCTCAGGCCGCCCTCGCCGGTATTCATCCATATGCCCGCCTCGGCCGCGCCCCGGCTCAGCGCCTCGACCGCCGGGCGCGAGATCGCGCCGTAGCTCATCCCCGAGATGTTGTAGATCGAGCGCGCCTCGAAAGGTATCCGCGCCCCCGACCCGATCACCATCGGATCGGTCGGCGCGAACTGGCCCGCGAGCGGCGGAAAGGCCGCCGGCACGAAGATCGGCGTGCCCGGCACCCCGAGGTTGCGGGTCGAGCCGAAGGCGATAGTGTTGCCCTTTCCCTTCGTGGCATGCGTGACCCAGTCGCGTTGCGCACGGTTGAAGGGCATCTCCTCGCGGTCCATGGCAAAGAAATACTGCCGGAAGAACTCGCCCAGCGTGCTGAAAAGCCCGCGAAAGCGCCCGATCACCGGGTAGTTGCGCCGGATCGCGTCACCGGTCTGCGTCCGGTCGATCGCAAAGAGCAGCAGCACCGCCAGCACGAAGACGCCCAGCGCCACCACGAAGACAAGCGCCAGAACCAGCAGGATCTGCGTGACATACTCCATTGACGCCCCTTTTCATGATCCGGGGGCAGGCATGGCCCCCTTCGACCAACCGAGCCTGCCCGCGGACGGGCCGGTCATCAAGTCGGGAAACCGCACCACACGGGCCTGTGACACGCCGCCCCGCCGGGATCGGCCGCCCGCGGTCAGCCCAGCCGGGCCTTCACCTTGCGCCCGACGGTGCCGAAATCCATCCGGCCGGGGTAGCGGGCCTTCAGCTTTGCCATGATCTTGCCCATATCGCGCACGGAACTGGCGCCGACCTCGTCGATCGCGGTATCGATCGCCTCGGCGATCTCGGCCTCGCTCAGCTGGCGCGGCAGGAAATCCTCGATCACCTCGATCTCGGCACGCTCCTGTTCGGCCAGATCAAGCCGCCCGGCCTCTTCATAGGCGCGCACGCTTTCGTTGCGCTGCTTGATCATCTTGGCAAGAATGCTCATGATCTCGGCATCGCCGACGGCCGTCTCGCCATCGGCGCTGCGCCCGGCGATCTCCTGGTCCTTGATCGCGGCGTTGATCAGCCGAAGCGTCGCCAGCCGGCTGGTATCCTTGGTCTTCATCGCGGTCTTGAGGGCTTGGGCGATGCGGTCGCGCAATTCCATCTGTGTCATCCTCGTGGCTCGCTGGCGGGACGGCACAGATAGCCATGACGCCCGGCCAAGACAAGCACCCCCGACCGATGTGTGACCGCGCCCGCCTGCCCTTGACCCTTGCCGCCCGCGCGCTTACTCACCGTCGCGACCCATGCACATCGGAGAGTTGCCGCAGATGGCTCACGCGCCCCGCCCTCACCCGACCGCCTGCCTCGCGCTTGCCGACGGATCGCTGTTCTACGGCCAGGGCTTCGGCGCCGTCGGCGACACCACGGCCGAACTGTGCTTCAACACCGCGATGACCGGCTACCAGGAGATCATGACCGATCCCAGCTATGCCGGCCAGATCGTCACCTTCACCTTCCCGCATATCGGCAATACCGGCGTCAACGCCGACGATGACGAGACCGCGGATCCTGTGGCGGCGGGCATGGTCGTGCGCTGGTCGCCCACCGATCCCAGCAACTGGCGGGCCGAGCAGCACCTGTCGCAGTGGCTGGCGCGGCGCGGGCGCATCGCGATCGGCGGCGTCGATACCCGCCGCCTGACGCGCGCGATCCGCCAGCAGGGCGCGCCGCATGTGGCTCTGTCGCATGATCCGAACGGCAATTTCGACGTCGCAGAACTGGTCGCCCGGGCGCGCGGTTTCGCCGGGCTGACGGGCGTGGATCTCGCGCGCGACGTCACCTGCGCGCAGGTCTATCGCTGGGACGAGATGAGATGGGCCTGGCCCGACGGCTACACCCGCCAGCACGCGGCCCGGCACAAGGTCGTGGCAGTCGATTACGGCGCCAAGCGCAACATCCTGCGGTGCCTCGCCAGCGCGGGCTGCGAGGTGACGGTGCTGCCCGCGACGGCCACCGCCGAGGACGTGCTCGCGCATTCGCCGGACGGCGTGTTCCTGTCGAACGGGCCGGGCGATCCGGCGGCGACCGGCGAATATGCCGTGCCGATGATCCGCGGCGTGCTGGATCGCGGCTTGCCGATGTTCGGGATCTGCCTCGGGCACCAGATGCTGGCGCTGGCGGTCGGCGGCAAGACCGTCAAGATGAACCACGGCCATCACGGCGCCAACCATCCGGTCAAGGATCTCGAGACCGGCAAGGTCGAGGTCACCTCGATGAATCACGGTTTCGCGGTCGACGGGCAAAGCCTGCCCGAGGGCGTGACAGAAACCCATGTCTCGCTCTTCGACGGCTCGAATTGCGGTATCCGCCTTCAGGGCCGCCCGGTCTTTTCGGTGCAGCAGCACCCCGAGGCCAGCCCCGGCCCGCAGGACAGCTTCTACCTCTTCGAGCGTTTCACCGCCTCGATGAACGGCTGAGCCCCCGCGGCCCCTTGCCCTTGGAAAACGGCCCGGCGATGCGCGGCTCGGCGAACGCACGACCCCGATAATTTTACCCCCTGTTAACCATTCGTTAAAACATCGTTAACCTTCCGCTCCCTAGCCTGCTTCGAACGCGACAGGCCAAGGGTGCGCCATGGGAATTTCTGAACTGCGTCAAGGCGGTCTTGGCGCGGGCACGCGCAGGACGCCGCCTGCCCCCGTCGATCCGCTGGGACGCGAACTGATCCGCGCGGGCAAGATCAGCCGCTCGGACGCCGCACTCGCGACGCTGGTGCAGCGCCAATGCGACAGCTCGCTCGACCGGATCCTGCGCGCCGAGGGGCTGGCCGACGAGGAAGATCTGCTCGCCGCCCACGCGCGCCGCCTCAAGGCGCGCCGGATCGAGCCCGACACGCTCGCCGCGGCCCCGCCCATCGAGACCGGGCTCGATCCGCGCCTGCTGCTGCGGCACGGTGCCGTGGTGATCCGCGACGAGATGGGCGCGCCGCGCCTCGTCGCCAACGGCGCCGACAGCCTGCTGACCCTGCGCCGCGCGCTGCCGGTTGATCTGTCGCTGGCGAAACTCGCCGTCGCCCCCCGCGACGCGGTGCAGGCGCGCGTCGCCGAGGACCACCGCGAGACGTTGCGCGACATGGCCTCGGCCCGCGTCCCCGAGGTCGAAAGCTGCCGCACCTGGAGCGCGTCGATGCGCCGCCGGCTCGGCCTGACGCTGGCGGCGATGTCCGGCATCGCGGTGCTCTGCGCGCTTTACCCGGTGGCGGTGTTCGGGGTGCTGGCGGCATGGGCGGTGCTGACCCTCGGGGTGGCGGCCGCGCTCAAGATCATGGCGGCGGTGGCGCACATGATGGGCCATGACGACGTGGAACCCGAAACGACAGGCCAGGCGGCCCCCCTGCCACGCGTGTCGATCCTCGTGCCGCTCTTCCGCGAGACCGAGATCGCGCACGCGCTGATCGCCCGGCTGGCCCGTCTGACCTATCCCAAATGCCTGCTCGACGTGATCCTCGTGCTGGAAGAAGAGGATCATCTCACCCAAGCAACGCTGGCCGGCATCGACCTGCCGCCCTGGGTGCGCGCGGTGGTGGTGCCCGATGGCCAGCCCCGGACCAAGCCGCGGGCGATGAACTACGCGCTCGATTTCTGCCAGGGCGACATCATCGGCATCTTCGATGCCGAAGACGCGCCCGACCCCGACCAGATCACCAAGATCGCCCGCCGCTTCCAGCAGGTCCCGCGCGAGGTCGCCTGCCTGCAGGGCATCCTCGACTATTACAATCCCCGCCAGAACTGGCTGGCCCGCTGTTTCACCATCGAATACGCCACGTGGTTCCGCACCATGCTGCCGGGGATGGCGCGGCTGGGTCTCGCGATCCCGCTGGGGGGGACGACGCTCTATTTCCGCCGCGACGTGCTGGAATCCCTGGGCGGCTGGGACGCGCATAACGTCACCGAGGATGCCGATCTGGGCTTTCGGCTGGCGCGCCACGGCTACCGCACCGAGATGATCGGCACCGTCACCGAGGAAGAGGCGAACTGCCGCGCCTGGCCCTGGATCAAGCAGCGCTCGCGCTGGCTGAAGGGCTACATGACAACCTACCTGGTGCACATGCGCCATCCCGGCCGGCTATGGGCGCAGATGGGGGCACGCAAATTCTGGGGGTTCCAGGCGCACTTCGTCAGTGCGCTTTCGCAGGTTCTGCTGGCTCCCGTGCTCTGGAGCTTCTGGCTGGTGATGATCGGCCTGCCGCACCCGCTCGACCCGGTGCTGCCGCGCTCGGCGCTTCTGGGTCTGGGCAGCCTCTTCCTGACGGTCGAGGTGCTCAACCTCGCCATCCATGCCGCCTCGGTCACGCGGCCGAAGCATCGCCACCTTGTCCCTTGGGTGCCGATGATGCATTTCTACGCCCCCCTTGCGGCCATCGCCGCCTACAAGGCGCTGTTCGAACTCTTGGTGAAACCGTTCTTCTGGGACAAGACGGCGCACGGCCTGTCGGTCGCGGCGCGCGGGCGCCAGCGATCAGAGGGCGGACCGGACCTCGCCGGAATCAAGCTTCAGCCGGGTCACGAAGGCCTTTGAGATGTGATCGCGCAGCGCCTGCGCAGCGGCCTCGCCATCGCGCGCCTCTATCGCGGTGACGATCGCGGCATGCTCGCGCAGCGCATCCTTGTCGCGCCCCTCGGCGGCCAGCGACGTCGTCGCCAGCAGCGCCATCGACCGGTGCACCAGATCGAGCTGCTGCACCAGAAACCGGTTATGCGACGCGAGATGGATCTGCTTGTGAAACCGCCGATTGGCGCGCGCCAGTTCCGTGGGCTGGCCCAGCAGCGCGCGATCCTCCTCGACCATGTCGCGCAGCACGCCGACCTCCTCGGGGGTGGCGTGGCGTGCGGCCAGTTGCGCCGCCAGCCCCTCCAGCTCGGCGCGCACCACGTATAGCTCGGCCAGCTGGTTGTAATCCAGCGACGCGACGATCAGGCTGCGCCCGTCGCGGGTCAGCATGGATTGCGTCTCGAGCCGTTGCAGCGCCTCGCGGACCGGGGTGCGCGACACGCCGAACCGCTCGGCGAGGTCGCTTTCCACCAGCCGATCGCCGGGTTTGAAGATCCCGACATCTATCGCCTCGAGAAGCAGGGCATAGGCGTCGGTGGTCGGCGGTTTCATGGTCTGTCGGTCTCCTTCGGCAAGTCAGCCGCGACATTACGCGCTTTGCGGCGCGGATCAAGCCTGCGGCGATTGCGCGCCCCGCCCCGCCCGCCTATGTTCGCCACATGCCGAAGCATCATTTCTGCCATGTCGACACTTGGGTGTTCGACCTCGACAACACGCTCTACCCGCCCTCGGCGCGGCTGTTCGACCAGATCGACACGCGCATGACCGACTATATCATGACGGCGTTGCGGATCGACCGCGCGGCGGCGGATACGCTGCGCGCGGACTACTGGCGCGACCACGGCACGACGCTGGCCGGGCTGATGCAGGTGCACGATCTTGATCCCGGCCCCTACCTGACGGCGGTGCACGACATCTCGCTCGACCATCTCGACCCCGATCCGGGTCTGCGCGCCGCCATCGCCCGGCTGCCGGGCCGCCGCATCGTGCACACCAACGGCTCGGCCCCCTATGCCGAACGGGTGATCGACCGGCGCGGTCTGTCGGGCGTGTTCGACGCCGTCTACGGGGTGGAGCACGCGGGTTACCGCCCCAAGCCCGAAAGCCGGGCGTTCGAGGCGGTGCTGGCCCGCGACGGCCGCCATCCGTCACGTGCCGCGATGTTCGAGGATGTCGCGCGCAACCTCATCGCGCCGCATGCGCTCGGGATGCGCACCGTGCATGTCGCCGAGGCGCCCGAACCGGCGCCGCATATCCACCACCACACCGATGATCTGGGCGGTTTCCTTGCGCGGCTGGTGTGATAGGGTAGCGACACTCCCGTTTTCAGGAATGGACACGACATGACCGACGACAACCAGACCAAGCACAGCCATGACGACAAGTCCGACCGCAAGGCCGAGGCCATCCTGCTCATCGGTGTGCTGCTGTTCATCGCCGCCTGGGCGGGCAGCGTCGTGATCTGGGGCATTCCCGGGCTCTATATCCCGGCGGTGATTCTGGTGCCGGTCATCTACGTGCTGATGGTGTGGGGCTCGCGCGGCTGACGCGTCACTCCTGCGCCCGCAGGATGCGCGCCGGCGACGCACGCAGCGGCCGCCACGCAAAGGCCAGCCCGGCCAGCAGCGTCACCACGACGCCGCCCGCGACGATCGCCAGCGCCGAGGGCCAGATCACCGCGTACGGCGTGTCCATGATGAACCGGCTGACCGCCCAGCCGCCGCCGATCCCGGCGGCCAACGCCACCGCCCCCGCCGCCACGCCGAGGATCAGCGACCGCTGCGCGATGCTCGACAGGATCTGCGCGCGCGTCGCCCCCAGCGTCTTGAGGATCGCGGCCTCGTAGGTGCGCGCGCGGGCGTCCGCGGCCGCCGCGCCGATCAGCACGAGGAACCCGGTCAGCAGCGTCACCGCCGCCCCCCAGGACGTGGCGGAGGCTAGGCTCGCCAGCAGATCCGTCACCCGGCTCAACGCATCGCGCACGTTGATCGCGGTCACGTTGGGATAGCGGTCGGTGACATCGCGCAGGATCGCCTCCTCGGCGGCCTCGGTATCGGCGTAGACCGTGGCGATGAAGGTATGCGGCGCGTCCTCCACCGCCGACGGGTTCATCAACAAAACGAAGCCCATCCCGACGCTGGAAAAATCCACCTCGCGCAGCGAGGTGATCGGCGCCGTGATGTCGCGGCCAAGGATATTGACAGTGACGTCGTCGCCGATCCCGATGCCCATTTCCCGCGCCTCTTCGGCCGCAAAGCTCAGCTGCGGCGGGCCGGCATAGTCGTCGTCCCACCAGTCGCCCGCGACCAGCGTCGTGCGCTCGGGCAGGTCCTCGGCATAGCTGACGGCGCGGTCGCCCTCGACCACCCAGTGCCCCGGCGCCACGTCGCGCGCGGGGCGGTCGTTGATCCGGGCGATGATCCCGCGCAGCATCGGCGCGTTGTCGACGCGGCTCACGGCCGGATCACCGTCCAGCCGGTCCAGGAACCACGGCATCTGGTCCTTCTGCAGGTCGACGAAGAAGAACGAGGGCGCGCGCTCTGGCAGGTCGCCGGCGATGGCCTGGCGCAGGTTCCCGTCGATCTGGCCCACGGCGGCCAGCACCGACAGCCCCAGCCCCAGCGACAGCATCACCGGCCCGGCGGTCGTCCCCGGCCCGCCGATGGCGCCCAAGGCCCAGCCCAGCGGCGGATGCCCCGCGGCACGCGGCCGCAGCAGCCGCGCCGCGCGCTGCACCGCCATCGCGGCCAGCGTCAGAAGCGCCAGCGCGCCGATGATGCCGCTCGCCGTCCACAGCGTCAGGCGCAGATTGCCGGAAAACAGCACGGCGGCCAGTAGTAGCAGCCCCAGCAGCCCCAAGGTGGCGGCCACGTAGCGCCAGCCGGGCCAGCCATGCCGCCCGCCCGCCGCCTCGCGGTAAAGTGCGGCCGCACGCACCTCGCGCGCGCGGGCCAGCGGCCAGAGTGTGAAGATCAGCACGCTCAGCACGCTGTAAAGTGCTGCCTCGATCATCGGCGCGGGGTACGCGGCAAAGACCGCCGGCACCGGCAGCCTTGCCGAGATCACCGGGCCGAGGGCGATCGGCAATCCGACGCCGAGGATCAGCCCGCCGATGATGCCCAGCACCGCCAGCACGCCGACCTGAAAGAAATAGGTCAGGAAGATCGTCCGCTGATCCGCGCCGATGCTGCGCAGCGTGGCGATCACCTGTACCTTGCCGGCCAGGTAACTGCGCAACGCCGCCGAGATGCCGACACCGCCCACGGCCAACCCCGACAACCCCACCAGCACCAGGAACGCGCCCAGCCGGGTGACGAATTCCTCGACGCGCGGGCTCGCGTTGCGCGCATCGGTCCAGCGCGCGCCGCTGCTCTCCAGCTCCTCCATCGCGCGGGTCTGCAGCGCCGACAGGTCGGTGCCGGGCGGCAGGTCCAGCCGGTATTTCGACGAAAAAAGCGAGCCCTCGGACAGCAGCCCGGACCCGTCAAGCGCCTCGCGCGCCACGATGGTGCGCGGCCCCAGACCGAAGCCCGCGCGCGACGGGTCGGGCTCTCGCACCAGTTCGGCCATCACCCGGAACGCCCGGTCGCCGAGGCGCACGGTATCGCCGACCTCGATCCCCAGACGCTTCAGCAACAGCGGCTCCATCACCACGCCGGGGCGGTCGCCCGCGCCGGCCAGCGCGGCCTCCAGCCCGATATCGGGCGACAGTTCCACCTCGCCCACCAGCGGATAGGCGTCGTCGACGGCCTTGACCTGCGTCAGTTCGCGCGCGCCCTCATCCGTGCGCGCCATCGACCGGAAATCGGCGATCTCCGACACCGCGTCTGCCACGCTCTCCATCCAGTCGCGCTCGGCCTCGTCGGCAAATCGGTAGGTCAGCTCGATCTCGGCATCACCGCCCAGCAGCGCCGCGCCCTGGTCGGCCAGCCCCGCGCGCACGCTTTCGCGCAACGTGCCCACGGCGGCGATGGCCGCGACACCGAGGATCACGCAGGCCAAGAAGATGCGGAACCCGCGCAGGCCCCCGCGCAACTCGCGCCGGGCAAATTTCGCCGCGACGGATACGCTCATGCGGCGGCCTCCAGACGGCCGTCGCGCAGGCTGATGACCCGGTCGCAGCGCGCCGCGATCTCGGGGTCATGGGTGACCAGCACCAGCGTCGCGCCATGCCGGTCGCGCAAGCCGAACAGCAGGTCGATGATCCCCGCCCCGGTCGCGCTGTCGAGATTGCCGGTCGGCTCGTCGGCCAGCACGATCGCCGGGCGGGGTGCGGCGGCGCGCGCCAGCGCCACGCGCTGCTGCTCGCCGCCCGACAGTTGCGACGGGTAATGCCCGGCGCGATCGGCCAGCCCGACCGCTGCCAGTTCCGCCCGTGCGCGCGCCTTGGCATCGCGGATCCCGGCCAGTTCCAGCGGTGTCGCCACGTTCTCCAGCGCCGTCATCGTCGGGATCAGGTGGAAGGACTGGAACACCACCCCGAAATTGTCGCGCCGCAGCCGCGCCAACTGGTCCTCGTCCATCTTGCCCAGATCGTGATCCAGCGCCTGCACGGTGCCATCCGTCGCGCGTTCCAGCCCGCCCATCAGCATCAACAGCGAGGATTTGCCCGATCCCGACGGCCCCACAAGGCCGACCAGCTCGCCGCGGTGGACATCCAGCGTGATCCCGTGGAGTATCCGCACAAGACCGGCGTTCCCCTCCAGCGCGAGGCTCGCGTCATTCAGCGACAAGAGAGGAGATGTCATGCGTTTGTGCCTGATCCCGAAAGGTTTTTCGACATATGGGGCATTGCCGGGACTGGGCAAGGCCTTCGCGGTCATGCTCTGCCTCGCAGGCCCGGCCCGCGCCGACGACCCGGTCACGGTGCTGGCCCTCGGCGACAGCCTGACCCAGGGCTACGGCCTGCCCGCAGAGGAGGGATTCGTTCCGACCTTGCGCGACTGGCTGACGGATCAGGACATCGACGCCGAACTCGTCAATGCGGGCGTCTCGGGCGACACCACCGCCGGCGGCGCGGCCCGCGTCGATTGGAGCCTGACCCCCGAGATCGACGCGATGATCGTCGCGCTCGGCGGCAACGACCTGTTGCGCGGCATCGATCCCGGCGTCGCCCGCGCCAATCTCGAAGCGATCCTGCAGGCCGCGCAAGAAAACGATGTCGCGGTGCTGCTCGTCGGCATGGACGCGCCGGGCAATTACGGCGCCGCCTACAAGCGCGAATTCGACGCGATCTACCCCGAATTGGCACAGGAATACGACACGCTCTACGCCCCGGATTTCTTCGCCGGGCTCGGCGCGGGCAGCCCCTCGGAGCTGCAGAAATATTTCCAGCCCGACGGCATCCACCCCAATGCCCAAGGCGTGGACCGCATCGTCGAGGATCTGGGCCAGCATGTGCGCCGGTTGATCGAACGCGTGCAATGATAGCGCAATGAAAAAGGGCCCCGCCGGGGCCCTCGATCGTGTCGCTTGGTTTCGTACGTCTCTCAGGCGAGGCTGAGATTGGCCGCCGATTCGCGGCCGTCACGGCCAGCTTCGACGTCGAAATTCACTTTCTGGTTATCGGCCAGACCGGTCAGCCCGGCGCGCTCGACCGCGGAGATGTGGACGAACACATCCTTGCCGCCGCCGTCAGGCGCAATAAAGCCGTAGCCCTTGGTGGAATTGAACCATTTCACTGTGCCAGAAGCCATCGCTCTGATCTCCCTTTGTGTGTCGCTGCCCGCGGAGCTGCGGCAGCCCGGCTCTGTCATGCAGGATCGAGTGACTGAGTCGTGAAAGATCAGCAGATGGTCGATAGCCTTAACGTCGCGAGAAAAATATGACTCGCGACATTGCGAAAATCAAGGGCAAAGACAGCGGTGCGTGGCGGGTTTCGGCACCCTGCCGCCACACCCGGACCCGCCGTCGTCACAGCACGGTGACGACGGTGCCGATGGGGACGCGCTCGTACAGGTCCTTCACATGCGCGTCGATCATCCGGATGCAGCCGTTGGACACCGACCGCCCGACAGAGGCCGGCTGGTTGGTGCCATGGATGCGGTAATAGGTGTCGCGCCCGTTCTGGAACAGGTAGAGCGCCCGCGATCCAAGCGGATTTTCCGGCCCTCCGGGCTGCACGTAATCGTTGCCCTTGAAGCGCGCATAGGTCTGCGGCTCGCGCTCGATCATCTCGTCGGTCGGCCGCCATGTGGGCCATTTCTTCTTGACGGCGATCGTCGCGGTGCCGCTGAATTCCAGCCCCGCGCGCCCGACGCCGACGCCGTAGCGCCGCGCGCGGCCCGGTTCGGTCACCAGGTAGAGGAAATGCGCGCGCGGCAGCACGACCAGCCGCCCGGCCTCGTATGCGGGATCGAACGTCACCTCCTGCGGCGTGAATTTCGGCGGCAGCTCGACGGCCCGCGCAAGCCCCGGCACAAGGCCAGAGCCCAACGCGCCCAATCCGCCGGCGATCATGTGGCGTCGCTTCATCGGTCCATCCTTTTCGGTTCACTCTGCGGCACAGGGCCGGATGATGCCGCGCCCGGCGCGACGTTGGAATTCAAAAACGCGTTAGCGGTCATGCCTCGCCATCGCTGTGACACTTGCATCACGTCAGGCCACTGCCCGGCCGCCGGGCGCAGGGCCGCGCCGGGTGCGCGGTATGCAGACAGGGTCATCGCGGCCTCCTTCGTTGATTCTGCATCCTTCATTCCTGTATCTGGTGACGAGACCGCCCGAAAACATCCCCGTCCCGAAGCCCCGTGACCCCCACGCGCCCTACCCCGTGATCGACACCGGCCGCCCAGTGCATGGGCAGGCACGCCCTGTCCGGTGCCCATCTCCGTCATGGTGGCAGAAAACACCTTACAAGGTCTTGACGTTACCGACCCGCCTTCACATGGTCATGCGGTCGCGCACCCCAAACACCTTCGACGTCCCGAGGATCCACCACGTGAGCACAAAACTTGCCGATACCGTTTCCCTGCTGCGCGACCTGATCGCGTTCCCGACGATCTCGGAATACAGCAATCTCGACATGATCGGCTTTCTCGCCCACCGGCTGGAAGCCCATGGCGCGCGGGTGGACATCTTCCACGACGAGATCGGGCACAAGGCCAACCTCTTTGCCACCATCGGCCCAGAGGTCGATGGCGGGATCGTGCTGTCGGGGCATTCCGACGTGGTCCCGGTGACGGAACAGAACTGGTCCAGCGACCCGTTCGAACTGATCGAGCATGACGCGCATCTCTACGGGCGCGGCACCTGCGACATGAAGGGCTTCATCGCCGCCGCCTGCGCGATGGCCCCGATCTTTGCCGAACAGGTGCGCGACCGCCCCATCCATTTCGCCTTCACCTATGACGAGGAGGTGGGCTGTTTCGGCGGCCAGGCGCTGGTCGAAAGCCTGCGCAAACGCGGCATCCGCCCCGGCGTGGCGATCATCGGCGAGCCGACCTCGATGCGCGTCATCGAGGGGCACAAGGGCTGTTACGAATACACCACCCATTTCGGCGGCCTGGCCGGGCACGGCTCGGCGCCGTCGCGCGGGGTGAACGCGGTCGAATACGCGGTGCGCTACGTCAACCGCCTGCTGGAGCTGAAAGAGGCGCTGCGCGCCCGCGCCCCCGAGACCAGCCGGTTCGATCCGCCCTGGACGACGATCAATACCGGCTCGCTCAAGGGCGGCGTGGCGCATAACGTGATCGCCTCGAACGCCACCATCGAATGGGAAATGCGCCCGGTGCAGGGCGCCGACGCGCAGTTCGTCAAGGAGGATCTGCGCCGCTACTGCCAAGAGATGCTGCTGCCGCGGATGCGCAAGATCCACCCCGAGGCCAGCATCACCACCGAGGTGATCGGCGAGGTCGACGGGCTGGAGCCCACCGATGTCAACGAGGCCCGCGATATCATGATGGAGCTTACGGGTCGCAACAGTGCCGAACTGGTCCCCTTCGGCACAGAGGCGGGGCTCTTCCAGAATTACGGCATGTCCGCGGTCGTCTGCGGCCCCGGCTCGATCGAGCAGGCGCACAAGCCCGACGAATACGTCTCGCTCGATCAGTTGCAGCAATGCCTCGACATGCTGGGCCGCCTCGGCGACAAGCTCGCCGCCTGATGGCGTTGTCCGTCGCGGCGACGCATCACTTTCGCTAGGAGAACGGCCCGACCTGACATATGCTCGACCGCATCCGCCCGGCCATCCCATAGTGGCCGAGGGCGCATATGGGGGACGGCATGGCACTCAAGGTTATCGGATCGGGTTTCGGGCGCACCGGCACAATGTCGACCAAGCTGGCGCTCGAACAGCTGGGCTTCGGCCCCTGCCACCACATGACCGAGGTCATGCAGCGCCCCGAACAGCCTGCCCACTGGTCCGCCATCGCCGCCGGCGAGCCGGTGGACTGGGACGCGGTCTTCGACGGATTCAACTCGCAGGTCGACTGGCCCGGTGCGGCGGTCTGGCAACAGACGATGCAGGCCTTTCCGGACGCGAAGGTCATCCATACCGAGCGCGCCGAGACTGACTGGTGGGGCAGCTTCAACACCACCATCGGCAAGTTCATGACCAACGCCCCGACGATGGACCTGCCGCCGCATATCCACGCAATCTTCGACACCATGTCGGGCTGGTTCATGAAAGAGACCTTCACCGACCACACCGACCGCGACTGCGCCATCGCCGCCTATCGCCGGAACAATGCCGCGGTGCGCGAACAGGTCCCGGCCGATCGTCTGCTGGTCTTTCAGGCGACAGAGGGTTGGGGCCCGCTTTGCGAGTTTCTCGACGTGCCGGTGCCCGACACGCCGTTTCCGCGCAGCCATCACCGGGACGAGTTCTGGGCGCATTTCGGCGGCGAACCGGCCTGATCCGGCCTCCTGCATGATCTGCGTACACAACCCGCGTACGCAACGTACCGGATGTACACATCACCTCTTGCGAAAGGTCAGGTAATGCGGCACGCGCCCCTCGCGCAGCGCCTTCTGCTCGTAACGCGTTGAAATCCAGTCATTCCATGGATTGCGCCAGTCCCCGGGCCCCTCGGCCAGCCAGTCAAACCCATGCCGCGGCACCTCCTCCAGCGTCTGGCGCACGTAATCGGGAATATCCGTCGCCACGCGGAAAATAGCGCCTGATTTCAGGCATTTGGCCAACGGCACCAGGTGTTCGGCGGTCACGAAGCGGCGCTTGTGATGGCGGGTTTTGGGCCACGGATCGGGATATAGAAGGAAGGCGCGGGCAATGGAATTTTCCGGCAACACGTCAAACATGTTGCGGACATCACCGGGATAGACCGCAACATTATGTGTCTCTGCCGCGCGGATCTTGCCCAGAAGCATCGCCACGCCGTTGATATAGGGCTCGCAGCCGATGATCCCGACCTCGCGGTTGAGGCTGGCCTGATGCACCATGTGCTCGCCACCGCCGAACCCGATCTCCAGCCAGACCTCGCAATCCCCGAAAAGACCTTTCAGATCAAGCGGATGACGCTCGGGATTGACATCCCAATCGACCGGACCCGGGGACAGTTTGTCCAGATCCTCGGCCAGGTACACCTCCTGGCTGGGCCGCAACGCCTTGCCTTTCGTCCGGCCATGAAAGTTACGCCATGGCGGGGTCTTGGTGTCGCGATCAGCGCTCATCGGGCATCACCTGTCCGGGGCAGTCTTTCTTCAACCCTCTGATCATAAGGCCTTTTTCAACGCCTCGACAAGGTCCGTCCGCTCCCAGGAAAAGCCGCCATCGGCCTCCGGTGGGCGCCCGAAATGGCCGTAGGCCGCGGTCCGCGCGTAGATCGGGCGCATCAGGCCCAGATGCTCGCGAATGCCGCGCGGGGTCAGGTCCACCACCTTGGCGATCGCTTTTTCTATCTCAACTTCAGTGACTTGGCTGGTACCATGCGTGTCCACGTAGATCGAAAGCGGCCGCGCCACGCCGATCGCATAGCTCAGTTGCAGCGTGCATTTGCCGGCCAACCCCGCCGCCACGACGTTCTTGGCGAGGTAGCGCGCCGCGTAAGCCGCTGATCTGTCTACCTTTGTCGGATCCTTGCCGGAAAACGCGCCGCCCCCGTGCGGGGCAGCACCGCCATAGGTGTCCACGATGATCTTGCGCCCGGTCAGCCCGGCATCGCCGTCCGGCCCGCCGATCACGAAGGTGCCGGTGGGGTTCACCCACCACTCCGTTTTATCTGTAAGCCATCGTTCTGGAACGACTTCCCGGATGTAGGGCTCGACCATCGCGCGGATGTCGGCGCTGGTCTGGGCCGCATCATTGTGCTGCGTCGACAGCACAAGTTGCATCACCTCGATCGGCTTGCCATCCTCGTAGCGCAGGGTCAGCTGGGACTTGGCGTCCGGGCCAAGCGTCGGCTCGGTTCCGGATTTGCGCACCTCGGCCAGCCTCTTGAGGATCGCATGCGCCAGCAGGATCGGCGCCGGCATCAGTTCGGGCGTCTCGTCCACCGCGTAGCCGAACATGATCCCTTGGTCGCCTGCCCCGTCGCGATCCACGCCTTGCGCGATATGGGCCGACTGCTTGTGCAGGAAATTCTGGAAATTCAGAGTGTTCCAGTGGAACGCGTCCTGTTCGTAGCCGATGTCGCGCACGCAATCGCGGACGATCTGCTCGACCCCGCCCATCACCTTGCGCAACCTGTCGGGATCCGAAAGCCCCACCTCGCCGCCCACCACGACGCAGTTGGTGGTCGCGAATGTCTCGGCAGCGACGCGCGCGTTCTCCTCCTCGGCGAGGAACGCGTCGAGGATCGCATCCGATATTCGGTCGCAAACCTTGTCGGGATGCCCTTCCGAAACAGATTCGGAGGTGAAAAGATAGTTCGGTCGTGCCATGAGAACGCTCCATTGGGTCCTCCGACACGCCAGGAAGCCGTTGTGCCGGGAATCCTGCGTCGATACGCTCCCGCGCGCGCCGCGTCAACGGATATGTGGATGCAGGCCGCGCCCGCGGTACCGCAAAAGCGAGACCCCCAATAATCCAAGGAAAACAACGATCATCGGCGCGTCGCCGAAGCGCGCGTAAAGCGTGGGCGGCAAGGCGGGCGGCAGGGGCGCGTCGCGCCAGTCGGCCTCTCCCATCCCGATGGACGCGGTGACGCGCCCGGTCGCGTCGATCATCGCCGAAATGCCGGTATTGGCCACCCGGATCATCGGCAGCCCCATCTCGGCACTGCGCAGACGGGCCTGGGCAAGGTGCTGATAAGGACCGGAAATCTTGCCGAACCACGCGTCATTGGTGATGAGCAGCAGGAAATCGGCGCGCTCGGGCGCGGCGCGCAGATCCCGCGCGAAAACCCCCTCATAACAGATCAGCGGCAGTGCCTGCCCCAGATCGCCCATGTCGATCACCCGCGCGCCGGGCCCCGCGGAATAGCCCCGCCCGGCATTCGAGGCGAGGCCGTGAATGCCCCATCGGGCCAGAAGATTGCCGAAGGGCATGAACTCTCCAAACGGCACGAGGTGATGCTTGTCGTAGACTGCAGAGACTGTGCCCCCTGTCTCGACATGCACGAGCGAGTTGAAAAATCGTGGTCCGTCATAGCGTTGCAGCCCAACGACCACCGGCGCACTCGCGGCGTCGGATATCTCTGCAAGCGCCGGACCGGCATTGTTGAGCCAGACCTGAACGGCCGTTTCGGGCCAGACCACAAGATCGGGACGTGTGCCCGCGCCGGCGGCCGTGAAGGCCAGCTGCCGTTCATAGAACTTCTGGATCTTGGCGGGGTCCCATTTCTCGTGCTGCGGCGCATTGGGCTGGACCAGCCGCACGACCGGCGCATCCGGCATCGCACCCGCCTCGGGCGTCACCCACAGGGCGATCGGCCAAAGCACCGCTGCCGCGGCGAGCGTCAGCACCGATGCCACCTGCCGCGCCACCACCGCCCACCAGAGCGCCACCGAGACGATCAGCACGAGCGCCGTCAGCCCCGGCGCCCCGAGCCACGAGGCCCAGTGCAGGACGGCCGTGTCGATCAGCACATGCCCGGGCTGCGCCCAAGGGAAGCCGGTGAAGAAATAGCCGCGTGCCAGTTCCGCCAGGCCGATGCCGCCCACGAAGCCCGGCAAGCCGCCGCCGAGGGCCCGGCCCAGAGCCAATCCGCCGGCCCAGTAAAGCGCCATGCCGCCCGACAAGCCCAGAAGGGCGAACGGCGCCATCCAGCCATGTCGGTTCGGGTCGACAAAGAACGGCTCGACGATCCAGTTGAGCGCCATGAAAAAATACCCGGTGCCGACGGCCCCGCCCAGCCATGCCGCCCCGCGCCAGCCCTCGACGCGCTGAAAAAGGCCGAAGACCACGGCAAGGGCGACCAGCGTCAGGGGCCACGCCCCAACAGGGGCTTGGCCCAATCCAGCGAGGGCCCCAAGTGCGATCAGTACCCCGGCCCGCCTCCATCGCGACAGCGCCAGGACACGGTTCACCGCTTGCGAGACGCGGCGGCCGTCAGCCACTCGCAGGCTCGACCAGACGCACGCGCACGCGCTTGATCCGGCGGGGATCGGCCTCTATCACCTCGATCACGGGGCCCGAGGGATGCTCGATCACCTCGCCGCGCACCGGCACGCGGCCCAGAAGCATGAAGACCAACCCGCCGATCGTGTCGATCTCTTCCTCGTCGACCTCGTCCACGTCGGTGAGCGATTGCCCGATCTCGGTCTCGAATTCCTCCAGCGGGGTCTTGGCAAGGGCCACGTAGCAGCCGGGCTTTTCCTCGGTCCAGTAGGTGCCTTCGTCGATGTCGTGCTCGTCCTCGATCTCGCCGACGACCTGCTCGATGAGGTCCTCGATGGTCACGAGGCCGTCCACCCCGCCATACTCGTCTATCACGAGGGCCATGTGCCGCCGCTCAGCCTGCATCTTCTGCAACAGAACCCCGATGGGCATCGATGGCGGCACGAACAAAAGCGGCCGAAGCATCTGCCTGAGGGAAAACTCGGTGGTATTGCCGTTGAACCCGTGCTTGAGCGCGAAATCCTTCAGATGGATCATGCCGATCGGCGTGTCGAGCGTGCCCTCGTAGACCGGCAGCCGCGTCATGCCGCTGTCGCGGAACACGTGCACAAGTTCATCCAGTCCGAGGTCGACGGAGACCGACACGATCTCTGCCTTGGGAATGGCTACATCCTCGACCGCCATGTGACGCAGGTTGCCTATCCCGGGCGCGCCATCCACGCGCTGTTCGTTCTCGTCATCGTTCCCGTGCTTTTCGTCGTCGGGGGTAAAGATATCCATGACCCGACGAAAGAAGCCGTTGCTCTCGTCCGTTTCCGTATGGCCTTCAGCCTGCGCGCCCTGCGCCGCGCTAGAAGATCCGTCTATGCTGTCGCCCATTCCACTCTTTCCAGATCACCGGGTCCGTCGCCCCGCCTGCGCCTAATATGGGTCAGCGATACCCAGCTTGCCAAGTATCTCGATTTCCGTGGCCTCCATCACAGTGGCATCCCGGTCACGGACGTGATCGTAGCCCAACAAGTGCAGCACCGCGTGCACGACGAGATGCGTCACGTGATCCTCGAACGACTTTCCGGCCGCCTCGGCCTCGCGCGCGCAGGTGCCATGGGCGATGGCGATATCCCCCAGCTCCGGATCAGGGCCGGGCACCGGCAGATCCGGGCGCGTGCCGGGGGTTTGCGGCTCGCGCGCCGCGCTCGGCCAGCTCAGCACGTTGGTGGGTGTCGGCCTGTCGCGGAACTCGGCATTGAGTTCCGCGATCCGGGCGTCGTCGCAGGCCAGAATGCTGATGGCCCAGTCGGCAGGGTCGAGGCCGAGATGGGACAGCGTCGCGGCAGCAGCGGTCTCGGCCAAGGGTGCAAGGCCGGCGTCTTGCCAGCGGTCATCCTCCATCATAACCTCGATCAGCATCGGTGCTCAGCCATCGGCCTCGTAGGCTTCGATGATCGCGGCGACGAGGGGGTGACGCACCACGTCGGCGGCCGTGAAATAGTTGAAGCTGATCTGCGGGATGGACTTCAGAAGACGCTCGGCATCCGACAGCCCCGACGGCACGCCGCGCGGCAGGTCGATCTGGGTGCGATCGCCGGTGATCACCATGCGGGAGCCTTCGCCCAGGCGGGTAAGGAACATCTTCATCTGCATCGAGGTGGCGTTCTGCGCCTCGTCGAGAACGACATAGGCATTGGCCAGCGTGCGGCCGCGCATGAAGGCGAGGGGCGCGATCTCGATCCGCTTTTCCTCGATCAGCCGGGCAAGTTGCTTTGCCGGGATGAAATCGTTCAGCGCGTCATAGAGCGGCTGCATGTAGGGATCGATCTTGTCCTTCATGTCGCCCGGCAGATAGCCCAGCTTTTCGCCCGCCTCGACTGCAGGACGGGCGAGGATGATGCGATCGACATGGCCTTCCATGAACATGTTCACGCCGACGGCGACGGCGAGGTAGGTCTTGCCGGTGCCCGCCGGGCCGATCCCGAACGCAAGCTCGTGGGCGAACAACGATTTGACATAGGATTTCTGCGCATCCGTGCGCGGCTCGATCAGTTTCTTGCGGGTCTTGATCTCGATCTTGCCGCCCTTGAACATCTCGAGTTGATCGCCGTCGCCCTGCGGCGCGTCGGACTGCCCCATCCGCAATTCTCGGTCCACATCCCCCGATTCGACCGCCTTGCCGTTCTCCAGCCGCTCGTAAAGCGCCTCGAGCACCTCTGCCGTCTCTTCCCGTGCCGCAGGCTCACCGACCACGGCCAGTTGATTGCCGCGGCGCAGGATCTGTACGCCGAGGGTTTTCTCTATATCCACGAGATTACGGTCGTATTCACCGCAAAGGTCGATCAGCAGACGATTATCCGGAAATTCGACGAGTGTCTGATGGCCTTGGCCCGTCTCGGCCTCCGGGGGCGGTGCGCTATGAACCAAGCATATCTCCAACTACGTGCTGCATGCGCGAAGCATGCCAAGTTGCAGCGTCGGGCGCAAGGACGTCGGTCAAGCAATCGCCACCGCGATGACCAAACGCACGCCGCAGGACTGGCGGCAAGCGCCCAAGGATCCCGCCGGGCACCTCAGAGGAGGTCCGCAAATCCGCTTCCCGTCTTGAAATCTCCGGTGGCGGTGTTCGGCGGGGCCATGCCTGAACATACGGGCCTGCCGGATCTATCGAGCCGGGGCGACATGTACCCTTCCATCCCGTCATCGATGATCCAGTGATCGCAGCCGTTGGGATCCACCCAGATGCCGGCCTGAAGATCGCTCAGCGGCTTGGAGTCGATCCCCCGGTCGCGGGTCTTGTCCCCCCCGACGGGTTCGCCTGCGCAGGCCGACAGAAATCCGATGACAGGCAATGCCAGCGATATTCTGAAAACATTCATGACCTTGCTCCTTCAACGCCAGCACTGGATTTCGACACGGCGGTTCTGCGCCATGCCGGCCGCGGTCTCGTTCGATGCCCTGGGTTTGCGTTCGCCGTATCCGCGCACATCAGAGACGCGCGCGCCCTCGGACCGCGCGATACCGGCGACGGCTTCGGCCCGGCGCTGCGACAGGCGCATGTTGTAGGCATCCGAGGCACGGCTATCCGTGTGCCCCTCGACCGTGTACGAGACCGCGCCCATCCGCCGGAAGAAATCGCGCAGCCGCTCCCGGCTGGCGGGGTCGATCTCGGAACTGTCGGGGCGGAACATCTGATCGGTGTTGATG
This sequence comes from Roseovarius sp. D22-M7, assembly GCF_037083785.1. NCBI lineage: Bacteria > Pseudomonadati > Pseudomonadota > Alphaproteobacteria > Rhodobacterales > Roseobacteraceae > Roseovarius > Roseovarius sp. D22-M7. Next base: position 157,712 of record NZ_JBAPKY010000001.1, on the reverse strand, counting down.
TCGGCGCACAGGTCCCGCTCGTGGCACACGGGTGTGCCGTCGCGGGTCAGGTGCGGCGACATGTAGCCTTCGGCCCCGTCATCCATCACCCAATGTTCACAGCCATCCGGATCGATCCACACGGTCGCCACGTAGCTTTCCGCGCCCGCCTCCTGATCTTGCGCCTGCGCGCCTCCGGCAAGGGATGTCACGACAAGCCAAAAAACCGCCACGCACCCCGCCTTGGCCAAACCCGCCATCAAATCGCAAATTCGTGTCACTGCCGCGGTCCCCCGATTTCCGGATAACTTTTGCATTCAAATGAACGCTGCCACGATATTGACACGAAGACATCAACAAAAATGCCCGTATAACGCGATTTATATGAGGTTGCGTCTTGTTTAACGTGAATGTGCGCGGTGCGAGCACGCCTTCGCGGGACGCATCATGCAGAGGCATCCGGTACGATGCGACCGGCAAGAGAGTTGGCGGCGCTCTCGACGATTTCGACCTGCCGCAGATCGCCGGGCTTCACATCGGCATTGGTGACGTGCACCGCGTGCAGATGGTCGGACTTTCCGACCATCTGCCCTGCCATCCGCCCCGGTTTCTCGAAGAGGACGCCGACGCGCTGTCCGACCATCGCGTCCTGTGCGGCGCGCTGCTGTTGCGTCAAAAGCGCCTGAAGGCGCTGCAGGCGGTCGCTTTTGACGCTCTCCTCGACCTGCGCGCGTTCCGCGGCGGGGGTTCCGGGGCGCGTGGAATACTTGAACGAGAAGGCATAGCCATAACCCACCGCCTCGATCAGGTCCATGGTCGCCTGGAAATCCTCTTCGGTTTCCTCGGGAAAGCCGACGATGAAATCGCCCGAGATCAGGATGTCGGGCCGCGCGGCGCGGATACGCTCGATCAGGCGCAGGTAACTTTCGGCGGTATGACTGCGGTTCATCCGCTTGAGGATGCGGTCGCTGCCCGACTGCACGGGCAAGTGAAGGTACGGCATCAGCTTTTCGCAAGTCCCGTGTGCCGCGATCAGGTCGTCGGTCATGTCGTTGGGATGGCTGGTGGTAAAGCGGATGCGCTGCAAGCCGTCGATCTCGCTCAGCGCCCGGATGAGGCGCGCGAGGCTCCAGTCGCCGTCCGCACCGGCGCCATGATAGGCGTTGACGTTCTGCCCCAGCAGGGTGATCTCGCGCACGCCGCGCTCCACCAGATCCCGCGCCTCTTCGAGCACACGGTCCGCGGGGCGGCTGACCTCGGCCCCGCGCGTGTAGGGAACAACGCAGAACGCGCAGAACTTGTCGCAGCCTTCCTGCACGGTCAGAAACGCCGTTGGGCCACGGGGCGCCTTGGGACGCGTGCGCAGCGTCTCGAACTTGTCGTCGGGCGGGAAGTCGGTATCAAGCGCCTTTTGCCCGGTGCGCGCACGCGCCTCGAGATCGGGCAGGCGGTGATAGCTTTGCGGGCCGACCACCAGATCGACAAGCGGCTGACGGCGCATGATCTCTTCGCCCTCGGCCTGCGCCACGCAGCCGGCGACGCCGATCTTCAGGTCGGGATTGGCCTCCTTGAGGTGGCGAAAGCGGCCAAGCTCGGAATACACCTTCTCGGCCGCCTTTTCGCGGATATGACAGGTGTTGAGCAGGATCATGTCAGCGTCGTCGGGGCATTGCGTCTCGGTGTAGCCCGCGCCCCCCATGGCCTCGACCATGCGCTCGCTGTCATAGACGTTCATCTGACATCCGTATGTCTTTACGTAAAGTTTTTTGACATCCGCCATGTGCCGGGTCCCCGCCTCAGAGTTCAGCTCAGGACCTATATCACCCGCGGGGGCACTTGCAATGACCCCCCGTTTGTCGGACCCTCGGCCACAACCCCAAGAGGAGCATGCGATGCCGGCGCCAGCCCTGAAGGCGTTTCTTGCCGCACCCGGCCCCGCCCTTGCCAGCGGGCCGATCGCGCTTGTATTCGCCGAGGACGAGGTCGAGCTTGCCTCGACCCTTCGGCATCACCTCGCGTCGGGGTTCCGGTCGATCCTGCTGTTCGCGCCCGATGCGTTCGGTCTGCCCCCGGATCTGGCCGAGGACCCCGCGCTGCACCGGATCTCACACGACCTCGCCAGCGGCGACAGCCTGACAGAGGCCGTCAACGCGGTGATCGATTCGGCGCCGGGGCTTTGGATGTATTACTGCTACAACGCTGAATACCTCTTTCATCCGTTCCGCGAGACCCGCAGCGTGGGCGAGTTGCTGCGCTTTCATGCCGAGGAACGGCGCGACGCGATGCTGACCTACGTGATCGATCTTTACGCCCCGGACCTGGCCCGCCATCCAGACGCCGTCTCGCTGCGTCAGGCGCATCTCGACAGGTCGGGATATTACGCGCTTGCCCGGCCCGATCCCGGCAAGGCCGGTCATCCGAAGGAAAGGCAGCTCGATTTCTACGGCGGGCTGCGGTGGCGCTTCGAGGAACACATCCCCGCCGATCGCCGCAGGATCGACCGCATCGCGCTTTTCAGGGCCAAGCCGGGACTGCGGCTGCAAGAGAACCACACGTTCTCGGACGAGGAATACAACACCTACGCCTGTCCCTGGCACAACAACCTGACGGCGGTGATCGCCTCCTTCCGCACCGCCAAGGCGCTGAAACGCAACCCGGGCTCGACCTTCGACATCGACAGCTTTCAATGGCAGAACTCCACGCCGTTCGAGTGGCACTCGCAGCAACTTCTGGAGTTGGGGCTTATGGAACCCGGGCAATGGTTCTGACGCCCGCCCGGGCTCCGCCGCAGGTCGATACCGGGACTGGCAATCACATCGACCACGAAAGGACCGAGACATGATCGGAGCAATCGCAGGAGACATCGTCGGCTCGCGCTTCGAGGGCGGCCCGGCCCCGGATCCGGGGTTTGCGCTTTTCGATGCCGCATGCCGGTTCACCGACGACACGGTGTGCAGCATCGCCGTGGCAGAGGCACTGATGGACGGCGGCGATTTCGCCGGCACGCTCAAGACCTTCGTCCGGCGGCATCCGTCGCGCGGCTATGGCGGTATGTTCCGACGATGGGCGATGTCGGATCGCCGCAGCGGATACGGCAGCTGGGGCAACGGCGCCCCGATGCGCGTCGCGGCCGTCGGCTGGTTGACCGATGACGAGGCAAAGGCGGACAAGCAGGCCGCGGCGCAGGCCGAGGTCAGCCACGATCACCCCGATGCGGTCGCCGGCGCGCAGGCCGTGGCACGCGCCATCCTCACGCTGCGCAAGGGCGGCGACGTGACGCGCCTGCGCGCGGATCTGGAACGCGCTTTCGGATATGACCTCGACCCGCGCGCGGCATTCTCCGAGGGTGGCTTCGACATCTCGACCGCCGGCACCGTGCCGCCCGCGCTTGCCGCCGCGTTCGAGGCCGACAGTTGGGAAAGCGCCGTGCGTCGCGCGGTCGGGCTTGGCGGGGATACCGACACGCTGGCCTGTATCGCGGGTGCCGTCGCGGAGGCGCGCCACGGCGTGCCCGCCGACATCGCCGAATGCGCGCGGGACTTTCTGACCCACGATCTGCGCGCATCGCTCGCACGGTTCGACAGCCACGTGCGATACAGTTGAGACGTGACGGCGCTAATCGCCGCTGTCGCGCCCACGATCTCGCGCCTGCTCACGCGCACTGGGGTGGACCGACGGCCGGAAGGGCACCTCGACGACCTCGGCCGGGACCGGGTGTTCGGGATCGGCGCAATACGTTGCCGGCAGTTCGACATAAAGCCGCGTGCCAAAGGCCGCATGGGTCCACGGCACGTAGCCAAGGGCGATATTTGTCTCCAACTCGGGCGACCACCACGGCGACGTGACATAGCCGCGCCTTATGCCGTCCTCGGTCTGGATCAGCCAGAAGTCGGGCGCATAATCGGTGATCGGCAGACCGCCCAGCTTCAGCCCCACAAGCTTCAGGCTGAACGGATACCCGCCGGCGTCGATCTGCGCGCGCTGCTTTTCAAGGGCGGTCTTGCCGATATAGTCGGCGGTCTTGCGGCGTGGCACCTGGTAGGCAAGGTTGACCTGGAAGGGCGATGTCTCGGCGTCCATGTCCTGACCCCAACTGAGGATGCCCGCGGCGATGCGCCGGTGATGTGCCGGGGCGATGACCCGCAGACCGTAACGCGCGCCGATCCCGCGCAGGGCGTACCAAACTGGTTCGGCCGTCTCGGACGCGTGACGGACATAGACCTCGTACCCCTTCTCGCCGGTAAAGCCGGTCTGGCTGACGACCACGGGACAGCCAGCGATCTCGGTCTCCATCAGCCCGTAATAGGGAATCCCGCGCAGGTCCTCGCCGAGCAGATCCGCCATCAGATCCTCGGACAACGGTCCCTGAATCTGCAGCGGCGCGACGTCGATCTCCTCGATCTCGACCTGCCACCGGCGCGGCGTGTTCACGCCCTGAAGCCAGAGCATCAGGTCGCTGTCAGAGACCGAGAACCAGAATTCGTCGCGCGCCAGCCGCAGCAGCACCGGGTCGTTCAGGATCCCGCCCTTGTCGTTGCACAGGATGCAGTATTTCCCGGCCATCGGCTTGATCCGCGTGGCATCGCGGGTGATCACCGTGTTGACGAAATCCTCGGCATCCGGACCCTTGACGCGGATCTGCCGCTCGACGGCGACGTTCCACAGCGTGACACCGCCGACCAGCGCGCGGTATTCGGCCATCGCGCCGCCATCCTCGGGTTTCACATAGCCGCGCGGGTGATACATCCGGTTGTAGACGGTCGCACGCCACGCGCCCGCCTCGACCGACAGATGCCAGAACGGGGATTTGCGCACCCGGGTCGAGATCAGCATCTGCACCGGCGTCGGCCCGGATTGCCGCAGGTTGACCGGGACGGTGCGATCCGATTGATCGACCCCCGGCACGTTCGGGTGATCACGATTCTGGGAAGGTTCCTGCCAAGTCATGACACAAAAATGGGAAGCGGCTGAAATTTCATCAAGCCGGGCGTGGCTCGCACCCGATCACATTTTCACCGCGACACGTTCGCGGCGCGGCATGGACCCGCGTCTTACAGGTTCTCGGCCTGCGGCATGCCGAGGACGTGATAGCCGCCATCGACATGGATGATCTCGCCGCTGGTGAACGCGCCTGCATCCGAGGCGAGGTAGACCGCCGTGCCGCCGATCGCCTCGAGCGTGGCGTTGGCGCGCAGCGGCGCGTTCATCTCGGTGTGCTTGAAGGTCTTGCGCGCCCCGCCGATCGCCGCGCCGGCGAGGGTCCGCATCGGCCCCGGCGAGATGGCATTCACCCGGATCCCATCGGGGCCGAGATCATTGGCAAGGTACCGCGTCGTCGCCTCGAGCGCCGCCTTGGCCACGCCCATGACGTTGTAATTCGGCACCACCTTGTTGGAGCCCTGGTAGGTCAGCGTCAGCAGGCAGCCGCCATTGTCGCGCATCAGGGGATGGGCCCGGCGCGCGACCTCGATGAAGGAATAGGCCGAGATGTCCAGCGAATGCTTGAAGTTGTGGCGGCTGGTATTGATGAAGCGCCCCGTCAGTTCCGACTTGTCGGAATAGGCGATGGCATGAACCACGAAATCGATCGTCGGCCACCGCGCGCCAAGCTTTTCGAACGCGGCATCGAGCGAGGCATCGTCGCTGACATCCACGTCGAGCAGGATCTCGGACCCGACGCTCGCCGCGAGCGGCTCGACCCGCTTGGCGAAATTCTCGCCCTGGTAGGAAAACGCCAGTTCCGCCCCCGCCGCATGCAGGGCCTGCGCGACACCCCACGCGATGGAGCGATCATTGGCGACCCCCATGATCAGTCCGCGCTTGCCCTGCATCGAATTCGTCATCGCCACTTCACCCGTCATATCTGCTGAGCAACATGCAGCCATTGGTGCCGCCGAAGCCGAAGGAGTTGGTCATCACCGTGTCGAGCCTGGCGGCATCCACCCGTTCGGTGGCGATCTCTCCCGGCTCGAGCGCCGGATCGAGGGTTTCGACATTGATCGACGGGATGATGAAATCATCTTGCAGGGCCAGCAGGCAATAGATCGCCTCCTGCGCGCCGGTGGCGCCCTGGCTGTGGCCGGTCATCGACTTGGTCGAGCTGATCGGCGGCGTCGATCCCTTGCCGAAGATGCGCCGTACGGCCTCGACCTCGCCCACGTCGCCGACCGGGGTCGAGGTGCCGTGGGCGTTGATGTAACTGACGCGGCGATCCTCTGGCAGGGTCGAGAGGGCCACGCGCATCGCCCGCTCGCCACCCTCGCCCGAGGGCGCGACCATGTCCGACCCGTCGGAAGTCGCCCCGTAGCCCGTCACCTCCGCGTAGATCTTGGCGCCGCGCGCGCGGGCACGCTCAAGTTCTTCGAGGACCAGGATACCGCCGCCGCCCGAGATCACGAACCCGTCGCGGCCCTCGTCGAAGGCCCGGCTCGCGCGCTCGGGGGTGTCGTTGTAATGCGACGACATCGCGCCCATTGCGTCGAAAAGGCATGAGAGCGTCCAGTCAAGCTCCTCGCCACCCCCGGCGAACATCACGTCCTGCTTGCCCATCATGATCTGCTCTGCGGCGTTGCCGATGCAGTGCAGGCTGGTCGAACAAGCCGAGGTGATGGAATAGTTGATCCCCTTGATCTGGTAGGCGGTCGACAGGTTGGCCGAAATCGTCGACGACATGCATTTCGGCACGGCGAACGGACCGATCCGCTTAGGGCTGCCCTTTTCCAGCACGGTCTGGTGTGCAGCCAGCATGGCGCTGGTCGACGGCCCGCCGGAGCCCGCGACAAGCCCCGTGCGCGGGTTCACGATATCAGAGGCTTCAAGCCCGCTATCGGCGATCGCTTGATCCATGGCGATATAGGCATAGGCCGCCCCCGGCCCCATGAAGCGCAGCGTGCGCTTGTCGACATGATCGGCCAGATCGAGCTTTACCGCGCCCGCGACGCGGCTGCGAAAGCCATGCTCTGCCATTTCCGCGTTGGCGGAGATTCCCGATCGCCCTTCCTTCAGCGAGGCCAGGACCTCTTCCGCGTTGTTGCCGATGCTGGAGACGATCCCCAGACCGGTGACGACGACACGACGCATAGGCACTCTCCTTCATTGCCCTTGCAGCGTGTGTAGGACAGCACATCATACGGGGCAAGCGGTTAGGCGTGGCACGGTCAAGCCGAGCGTTGCCTAGGGCCGCGTCACGTTTCGGACAGCGCGACCTTCAGGTCCTTCACCTGGTAGATCACCTCGCCATCGGCTTCGACGGTGCCGTCGGCCACGCCCATCGTCAGGCGCCGCGACTGGACGGCCTTGGTGAAATCCACGTGATAGGTCAGCATCTTCCGGTCGGGCCGCACCATGCCGGTCAGCTTGACCTCGCCCACGCCAAGCGCGTAGCCGCGCCCCTGCCAGCCGCGCCAGCCGAGGTTGAACCCCGTCAACTGCCACAAGCCATCCAGACCAAGGCAGCCGGGCATGATCGGATTCCCCGGAAAGTGGCATTTGAAGAACCACAGATCCGGGTGGATGTCGAATTCGGCCGTGACATGGCCCTTGCCATGCGTGCCCTCGTCCCCCGAGATGTCGGTGATGCGGTCCATCATCAGCATGGGCGGTTCCGGCAATTGGGCATTGCCGGGCCCGAAAAGCTCTCCGCGTGCGCATTTCAGCAGGTCGTCACGATCGAAACTGCGTGGATAGTCGGCCATCCGCGTGGCCCTTTCATGGCTGGTTCAAGATAACCGTCGGTTTCATCGCGTGTAACATTGTGAAAAAGGCGCGTGCAAGCATGTGACGTCCCCGGCGCGGTGATCCGCACCGCATGGATTTTATTTGAAATCAGGCGTCGCGGCACCTTATATACATGGCAAGCTTAAAGAGGTCGAACATGACAGACCAGACAAAAACCTTGGCAGCGAATTGGCTAAGCGGCGCTGGATTGCGACCGACGCGGCAGCGCATTGCCTTGGCGCAGCTCCTTATCGGCGACGGTCAGCATCGCCACGTCACCGCCGAAAGCCTGTTTTCGGATGTGCAAAGTCACGGTGAACGCGTGTCACTCGCGACCGTCTACAACACGTTGCGCGCGTTCTGCGATGCAGGTCTGCTTCAGGAAGTCATGGTCGACGGCGCCAAGAGCCATTTCGACACGAACACGCATGATCACCCGCATTTCTACTGGGAAGACGAAAACCGGCTGAGCGACGCGCCCGCCGAAGACCTCGAGATCGCGCGGCTGCCACGCGCCCCCGACGGGGCGCGGATCAGCGCGGTCGACGTCGTGATACGCCTCAGACGCGACACCTGACGCCAGAGCGCGCAGGCCCGAAAACCGTCGCCTTTCGAAATCAGCGCGCACGTCATTCCGCTGCGCGTAGAGGATGTGGCGGCTGGCGGTCCTTCAAGGCGCGCTTCAGGTGCTCGATCTGCGGCGCGCCGGATGCGCCTTTTTCAGCCTCCGCCATCAGCGTCATATCCTCTTCATCCGGCCAGATTATTTCCTCGCGCCCCATGTGCCGCGTCGCGTGAGCAAGCGCCCAGTCCCGGGCGGCGCGGCTCGACCGTCCCATGGACAGCGTCTCGAGCAGGCGCGCGGCCCAGATCAGGTAGGTGCTTGTCCAGACCCGAAGCGCCAGCATCGCGGGCGTGAAAACGAGCGTCAGCACCGTCGCGACGCCAAGGCCGAAGACCACCGCCGTCGCCAGCTGCTTCCACCAAAGGGCAGTCGGGCTGTCGAAAGAATACCCCCCGTTGAAGAAGTCGAGGCTGAGCCCGAACATCATCGGCGCAAGGCCGGCCATCGTGGTGATCGTCGTCAGAAGCACCGGACGGATACGATCCTGCGCGGTGCGCGTGATAGCCGATATGCGCGGCATGTAGCGGGCATAGTCCTGATAGGTGTCGATCAGCACGATGTTGTTGTTCACCACGATCCCGGCTAGCGCGACGATCCCGGTGCCGGTCATGATGATCGAGAACGGCTGGTTCATCACCAGCATGCCGATCAGCACGCCGGTGGTCGACAGCACCACCGCCAGAAGCACCAGGACCGCGTTATAGACGCTGTTGAACTGTGCCAGCAGGATGATGAACATCAGCCCGAGCGCCCCTGCGAACGCCTTTTGCAGGAACGCGCCTGATTCGGCCTGATCCTGCGCGTCGCCCGTCCATTCGTAGCTGATCCCGGCGGGCACGACTCCGGAGTCGAGCCACTCCGTCAATCGCTCGATCCGTTCGTTGGCGTTGATCGGGACGGTCTGTTCCGTACCGTCATCTCCGGCGATCGTACGCGTCAGACCCTCGGCCACCGCCGCCTTGACGTCGAAGAATCGCGTCTGGTCGATCCGGTCGATCTGCGCCAGTTGCCGGACCGGCTGTCGCGTGATGAAGTTCGACAGCGGCACGAGGCCGTTTTCCGTGCGCACCTTGAGACTGTCCAGCGTCGAGAGGACACGATCCTCGTCCGGCAGGCGCACGCGGATGTCGATCTCCTCGTCGCTGCTCTCCACCCGCATCGTGTCCAGCCGGATACCGCGCGTGACAAGCTGCACCATGGCGCCGACCGTCGCAACATCCGCACCAAAGCGTCCGGCCTGTTCGACATCCACATCGATCTGCCAGTCGATGCCCGGCAACGGCAGCGTGTCCTCGATCTGGCGCAGGCCGCGGGTGGCCTCGAAGCGCTCTCGTGCCTGCCGGGTGAAGACCTGAAGCGCCTGCCAGTCATCGCCCTTGATGCGCAGATGCACCGGCTTGGCCGAGGCGGGGCCCCGCGCCTGCGCAAGGATCTCGATACGGATGCCGGGGACCCGTTCCAGTTGCCGTGTCAGGTCCGCGATCACCGCGTCGCCCTCGTAGGCCGGGGTGACGACGTCGCGGCGGACCGCCACGTCAAGCACGGGAAGCGTGAACCACGTTTCCTTGCTGCGCGGCCGGTCCTCCCACGGGATGGTCTCGAACTGCACCTGCCCGATCGTGTCGCGCGGCGGCTGCGCGCCCCCGGTATTGTTGTCGAGCCCGCCCTCGCCCGCGAAGGCGAAGGCCGTCTCGACCCCGGGATGCGCGCGCACGATATCCTCGACCTGCTCGACCAGCGCGTCCTTCTGGTCGAGCGACAGGTTGCCGCGTCCGCGCACGTAGACGATCGCCTGTTCGGGTTCGCTGTCGACGAAGAACTCGGTGCCGTTGTTGTTGGACATGTAGAAGGTCAGCACCGACCCGACGATCACGAAGATCGCGCCGAACGCCACCAGCGGCATCACCGGGTTGCCGACCACCGCGTGGATGACACGCCCGAACAGGGAACGGTGGTAGCCCGCACGCACCCGCGCAGCGCGCCGGGGCCGCAGGGCTGTCGCGAGCGCGCGCACCCGGTTGCCCAACCGCCGCGGGATCGCCAGCAGGCCCAGAAGGCACAGCAAGACGCTTCCCACTCCGACGGCGACAAGCGCCACGACCCCCAGAAGCAGGACGAACACGCTCGCCAAAACCGGCACGACAGAGCCGAGGATGCGCCCGCCGTCCATCCCGGCGAATTGCGCGGCGACCGCATCTAAAAGCACGGGCGCCGCCTGCCCCGCCAGCACGACCGCGCCCACGGCCAGCGGGAATATCAGCACGTGCCACAGCCAGAACCCCTGCGCGATCCGGTCCATGCCCGCGTTGCACCAGCGTTCCAGTCGGCCGGTCACGCCGCCCAGCACCGGCAGGTAGACCAGCGCCACCAGCAGCGACGCCGACAGCACGAAGATCAGCGTGACCGGCAGCATGCCCATGAACTCGCCCGGAATGCCGGGCCAGAACAGCATCGGCAGGAAAGCGCAGAGCGTGGTGGCTGTCGAACTGACGACCGGCCAGAACATCCGCTTGGCGGCGCCGACATAGGCGTGCATCGGGCCGTCGCCCTCGGCGATGCGCTTGTCGGCATACTCGACGACGACGATCGCCCCATCGACCAGCATGCCAACCGCGAGGATAAGCCCGAACATCACGATGTTCGAGACCGCCACGCCCATCACCGCCAGCAGCGCAAAGCACAGCAGGAACGAGGTCGGGATCGCGAACCCCACCAGCAGCGCCGGACGGATGCCAAGTGCAGCCAGCACCACGATCATCACCAGCGCGATTGCGGTCAGCACCGAGCCTTCAAGCTGCGTGACCATCGAGTCCACGGTGCTCGACTGGTCGTTGGAGGTGCCGACGCTTACCGCCACCTGCAATTCCTCGGGCCAGTCGCGCTCTGCCTCGGCCACGGTTTCACGCACCAGATCGGCGGTGTCGATGATGTTGAAGCCCTTGCGCTTGACAACCTGAAGCGCGACCGTCGTCTCGCCGTTGAAGCGCGCGGTGCCCGTGCGGTCCTCGAAGGTCAGGTTGATCGTCGCCAGATCTCCGAGCCGCACGACGCGACCGCCATTGGTCTTGATCGGCAGCGCATAGATGTCGCGCGTCTCCTCGAAGGATGACGCGATCTTCACCGCGAAGGTGCCTTGCGTGCTGTCGACCTCGCCGGCCGCGATCAACTGGTTGTTGTTGCGCACCACGTTGACCAGTTCGGCGGCGGTGACGTTGTAGGCCTCCAGCCTCAGCGGGTCGATCACCACCTCGACCATCTCCTCGCGATTGCCCGCAATGCCGGCCTCGAGCACCGGCTCGAGCCCCTCGAGCGTGTCCTGAAGATCCTGCGCGAGACGCGACATGGTGCGCTCTGGGACCGGCCCGGAAAGGTTGACGATGATGATCGGGAACTCGCTGAAATTCACCTCGTTCAGGGTGTATTTCTCGAAGCCCTCTGGGAATTCGGCCTCTGCGGTGTCCATCGCGTCGCGGACATCGGCGAGGATCTGGGTCTTGTCCCAGCCGAACTCGAATTCCAGCGCGACGCCGCCGTAATTCTCGGCCGCGGTGCCCGTCATCTTGTCGAGCCCGTCGAGATCGCTCAGCTCGGCTTCCATCGGCTTGACGAGCAGTTTCTCGCTGTCCTCGGCGGAGATGCCGGGAAACGGCACCGATATGAACAGCGCGGGCACCTCGATGTCGGGCTCTCCCTCCTTGGGCAGTCCGACATAGGCAACGGCCCCCACACCGATCGACAGGACGATGAAGGCCATGACCATCCGCGCGCGGGAAGCGGCCCAGTCCACGATCCCGATCATTGCCCAAGCTCCTGGTAGACCGGCCGGACGCGCACGCCTTCGGTGACGTAGTCCTGGCCGATGACGATCACGTCAGCCGCGTCAGGCAGGCCGGTCAGCCACACGCCGTTTGGCGTATCGCGCAGCAGCGTCACCGGAACGAAGGTGACCCGCCGGTCGTCCTCCACCAAACGCAGCCCGAGCGTGCCCGCATCATCGAGCGTGAGGGCGGATTGCGGCAGCAGATGCGCCGCCTTTCCCTCGGCCTCGACGGTGATCTCGGCGGTTTCGCCGTCGCGCAGGGTCAGGTCCGGGTTTGGAACGCGAATTTCCACGCGGAAGGTGCGCGTCGTCTGATCGGCCGAGCGCGACAGGAAGCTCACCTCGCCCGACACGGTGCGACCGGACGCGGTGCGCGCCGTTGCCGGCGCCCCGAGGGCCACACGCGCGACCTGCAATTCCGACACGAAGCCGACAAGCGTGATCGGGTCCAGCTGAAGCACCGTGACGCACAGCCCGCCGGGTTGCAGCAGGCTGCCGATTTCCGCGGTGTCGGTTTCGAGAACGCCGCGGAACGGGGCGGTGATGCGCAGCCGCTCGATCTCTTTCTCGGCACTGGCGACCGACGCACGCGCGCCCTCGATCCCGGCGCGGGCGGCCTCGACCCCGGACTTTGCCGATTGCACGGCGGCCTCGGCCGATCGGAGCGCGGCGCGCGTCGCGGCCAGACGGCTTTGCGAAGTGAAACCCTCGCCCACGAGGTTTTCGGCGGCGCTGTAGTTGATCTCGGCCTCTTCGCGCCGTGCGCGAGCCTCTTGCAGCCGCGACTCGGCCTCGGGTACGCGGGCCTTGGCCTCTGACAGCCGCGCGCGGGCCTCTTGCAGGGCTGCCTCGCGCGCGGCGGGGTCCAGACGGCACAGCACCTCGCCGCGCTCCACCAGGCTTCCCTTGGGCTCGGGTTCTGAGGTCACAAGGCCGGATGTTTCCGCACGCAATTCCACGACGCGGTCGGCCTCGGTCTGGCCGCGCAATGTCACGGTGCTTTCGACCTCGCGCGCGGACGAGCGCTGGACGACCACGCGCATGGGCTCGTCCGCCAACTGCGGCGATTCGTCGATCTGCGCGGCCTCTGCCGCGTCCTGAGGATTATCCGGCAACATGTTCGCGAGGCGGGACCGCTCGAACACGAACGCGTAGATAAGTGCAGAGACCAGCACGGCCATCAGGATCGGGACGATGCGCATGGACGCACTTTCTCTCGGGCAGGATCATTTAACAATGAGATACGCTAGACCCATGCGCGCAGATTAATCCTTTCAATCCAGCACCGCAAGCGCGACACAGCGCGGGAAACCCTGCCCTTGGCAGCGGACCGCCTTCGCGCTAAGAGACGCGAGAATGTCCATGAGAGGCCGAACGCGTGAGCGACACCGACAGTTTCATCGAGGAAGTCACCGAGGAGGTGCGGCGCGACCGGCTTTTCAGGCTGATGCGGCGCTATGGCTGGATCGCGATCTTGTTGATCCTTCTGCTCGTCGGCGGTGCGGCCTGGAACGAATGGCGCAAATCGCAGGCACAGGCCGAGGCCCAGCAGTTTGGCGACAGCATCCTCGCCGCCCTGTCCGAGCCGGATCGCGCCGCGCGCGCCTCGGCCCTCGCCGAGATCGAGCCCCCCAACACGGAGGCCGCGGCGGTCGTCGACCTCTTGGCAGCCGCGGAACGGGCGGAGGGTGATCCTCAGGCCGCCGCGGCTCGCCTTCTCGAGATCGCAGATCGCCCGGAGACAGCTGAGGTCTACCGACAGATCGCGACACTCAAGGCCGTCACCCTGCCTGGATCGGGGCTGGGCACAGACGCGCGGCGGCAGGGCCTCGAAGGGCTTGTCGGTGCCGGTGGCATCGTGCGGCTTCTGGCAGAGGAACAGCTTGCCCTGATCGCGCTGGAGACAGGCGACCGAAGCGCGGCCCTCGAACGCCTGACCGCGATCACCTCCGATGCCGAGGCGACAGCGGGCTTGCGTCGGCGCGCCACACAAGTGATTGTGGCCCTTGGCGAAGAGCCGCCGGACTTACAAAGGGCCACACCCGGCGCGGCGGGCGTACTGCAATAACAACAGCCGCCGGTCAGACGGCAAACGGCGACAAGCGAGGGCGAAGCGGTGAGGGCACGAAAGATCATGACCGGGCTGGCGGCAGCCCTGGCCCTCGCGGCCTGCTCGCAAAGCGAACCGATCCTGACCGGAGAGCGCGAAGGCATCCGCAAGGTCCTGCGAAGCGAGGCCCGCCGTGCGCAGGTCGCCGAGACACCGCCCAACCGCGTCGTGCCGGTCGCCCTGCCGCCCGCGACCGTCAACGCCGAGTGGACGCAGCGGATCGGCACGCCATCGACCCGCACGGCCCATCCCGCCCTCTCCGCTTCGCCCGATCTGGCATGGTCGGTGAATATCGGTGCGGGTGATGGCAAGCGCGTGCGCATCACCGCCGATCCCGTGGTCGGGGGCGGACGTGTCTTCACCCTCGACGCTCAGGCGAGTGTCGCGGCGGTCTCGACCTCCGGATCGCTCTTGTGGACAACCGATCTTACTCCGCCGCGCGACCGGTCGAGCGACGCCAGCGGCGGCGGTCTCGCCTATGGCGACGACAGGCTTTTCGTGTCGTCGGGGTTCGGTGTGCTGACCGCCCTCGACCCCGAGACCGGGGCGCGGCTGTGGCAACAGGACCTCGGGGCGCCGGGGACTGGCACGCCCGCGGTCATCGACGGCCGGGTCTACGTGGTGGCGGGAGACGACGTCGCCTGGGTTCTGGATACCGCGACAGGCCGCATCGAGTGGCAGTTGAGCGCCACGCCCGACATCCATAACGTGCTCGGCGGCCCGGCCCCGGCGCTCACCGACACCTACGCGATCTTCGCCTTCGGTGCCGGCGAATTGCAGGGTGCCTTCCGCAAGGGCGGCCTGCGCCTGTGGGATGCGCAGATCGCCGGCCAGCGTGACGGGTTGGCAAGCGCGCGGGTGCTCGACATCACCGGCGATCCGGTGGTCGTGGGCGACCGTATCTTCACCGGCAGCCATGCGGGGCGCATCGTGGCGCTGAGGCTTGGCAGCGGCAATCGCATATGGACCGCGAACGAGGGCCCGCTGAACCCGGTCTGGCCGGCCGGCGGGTCGCTTTTCATGGTGACGGACCGCAACGAACTGGTGCGGCTCGACGCCGGGGACGGCACCCGCATCTGGGGGCATCCGCTGCCGCTGTTCACGGCGAACCGGCCGAAACGGCAGGCAGAGATCGTCGGCCATTTCGGCCCGATCATCGCCGGCGGGCGCCTCATCCTTGCCTCGGGCGACGGGCGGTTGCGGTTCTTCGACCCGGCCTCGGGCGGCCTGACCCGTGCCATCGACCTGCCAGGCGGGGCTACGACGAACCCGGTGGTCGCGGGGGGCACGCTTTATGTCGTGTCGAAAAACGGGCAATTGCTCGCTTTCCGTTGACGGCGCTATCCTGTACCACACCGGCTTGACGCCGGAGCGGAGCCTGATCCATGTCCTTCACCCTCGCCATCGTGGGACGCCCGAACGTGGGCAAATCCACGCTGTTCAACCGACTTGTCGGCAAGCGCCTGGCACTGGTGGACGACCAGCCCGGTGTCACGCGTGACCTGCGCGAAGGCGAGGCGCGGTTGGGCGATCTGCGGTTCACGGTGGTCGACACCGCCGGGCTGGAGGATGCGCGCGACGACAGCCTGCAGGGGCGGATGCGGCGGCTGACCGAGCACGCGGTCGACATGGCGGATGTCTGCCTTTTCATGATCGACGCGCGCACCGGGATCACCCCCACAGACGAGATTTTCGCCGAGATCCTGCGCAAACGGTCGGGTCACGTGATCCTCGGCGCCAACAAGGCCGAAGGGGCGGCCGCCGATGCCGGGGTGATCGAGGCTTGGGGTCTGGGCCTTGGCGAGCCGATCCGCCTGTCGGCCGAGCACGGCGAGGGGCTCAACGACCTCTACGCACAACTGATGCCGCTCGCAGACGCGTTCGAGAGCCGGGCCGAGGCCGAGGCCCCGGAAACCGACATCCCCGTGACCGAAGAGGGCGAAACCGTCGATGCGCGCGACCACAGCCCGACCAATGCGCGCCCGCTTCAGGTCGCCGTCGTGGGACGGCCCAATGCCGGAAAATCCACGCTGATCAACAAGATCCTCGGCGAGGACCGCCTGCTGACCGGCCCCGAGCCGGGGATCACCCGCGATGCGATCTCGCTGCGGATCGACTGGGACGGGCTGCCCATGCGGATTTTTGATACCGCAGGCATGCGCAAAAAGGCGCGGGTCCAGGAAAAGCTGGAAAGGATGTCGGTCTCGGATGGGCTGCGCGCGGTGAAATTCGCCGAGGTGGTCGTTGTGCTTCTGGACGCGGCCATCCCGTTCGAACAGCAGGACCTGCGCATCGCGGACCTGGCAGAGCGCGAGGGTCGCGCGGTGGTGCTCGCGGTCAACAAGTGGGATGTGGAAACCGACAAGACCCGTAAACTGAACGATCTGCGCGAGGCGTTCGAGCGCCTGCTGCCGCAACTGCGCGGGGCGCCGCTGGTGACCGTCTCGGCCAAGACCGGGCGCGGCCTCGACCGGCTGCGTATCGCCATCGACAAGGCCCATGACGTCTGGAACCGCCGGATCACGACCGCGCAGCTCAATCGCTGGCTTGTCGGAATGATCGAGCAGCACCCGCCCCCGGCCCCCGGCGGCCACCGGATCAAGCTCCGCTACATGACGCAGGTCAAGACCCGCCCACCGGGCTTCGTGGCGATGTGCAGCCATCCCGACAAGCTGCCCGAAAGCTACACGCGCTACCTGGTCAACGGGCTGCGCGAGGATTTCGACATGCCCGGCACGCCGATCCGCCTGCACATGCGCAGCCAGTCGGCGAAGAACCCCTACAAGGCCAAGAAAAAGCCGGGACCCTCCAGCCTGCGCAAGCATATCTCGGGGCGGTCGTCGAAATAGGATCCACGAGGCGCGTCAGACCTCCGTCCAGTTCTCGATCACGTCCATCGCCTGATCCGCGGTCTCCACGAACCGGAACAGGTCGAGATCCTCTTCACTGATCGTCCCTGTTTCGGCAAGCGCCTCCCAGTTGATGATCGAGCGCCAGAACTTTTCTCCGAACAGCAGGAACGGCATCTTCTTCATGCGGTCCGTCTGGATCAGGGTGAGCGCCTCGAAGGTTTCGTCCAGCGTGCCGAAGCCGCCCGGGAAGACGCAGACCGCCTTGGCCCGCATCAGGAAATGCATCTTGCGAATGGCGAAATAGTGAAAGTTGAAGCACAGCCCCGGCGTCACGTATTCGTTCGGCGCCTGCTCGTGCGGCAGCACGATGTTGAGCCCGATCGATGCGCCGCCCGCATCGGCGGCCCCGCGATTGCCCGCCTCCATCACGCCCGGACCGCCACCCGTCGCGATCACGTTCTCGCGCCCGTAGCTGGCCATGGATTTCTCGGTCATCAGACGGGCGAACTTGCGGGCCTCGTCATAGTACTGCGACAGGTTTGCCAGCGTTTCGGTCCGGGCCGTGGCCTTCTGCGCGGGTTCCGGGATGCGCGAGCCGCCGAAGAGCACCACTGTGCTCTGGATGCCGCGCTCGTTCAGAATCATTTCCGGTTTCAGCAGTTCAAGCTGCAGGCGTACGGGGCGCAGTTCGTCGCGGCAGAGGAAATCGTCATCGGCGAAGGCAAGGCGATAGGCGGGCGCGCGGGTCTGGGCCGTGTCGGGCACCTGTTCGGCAGTCGACCGGTCCGATTGGGCGTCGCGGAACTGGCTCAGGCGGTCGTCATCCATCGCGGGCGATCCTTGCTTGGGTCTGGACATACAGGCGTATAGTCTTTGACATGACAAGAAAAGGCTAAGAGGTGCGCGCCATGCCGTGGCAGACGACGATTTCAGAGGCCGGCACGCGGATCGCGGGCCATGTCCGACGCACGCCGGTCACGTCCATGGGGGTCGGCGGGCGCGAGGTGGCGCTCAAGCTCGAGCAGATGCAGCATACCGGCAGTTTCAAGACCCGCGGCGCGTTCAACACGCTACTGCAGCTCGACGTGCCCGAGGCCGGGATCGTCGCGGCCTCGGGCGGCAATCACGGGGCGGCGGTGGCGCATGCGGCGGCCACGCTCGGGCACAAGGCGCGCATCTACGTCCCCGAGATCGCAGGCCCAGCCAAGATCGGCCTGATCCGCGCGCAAGGCGCCGATCTTCAGGTCGTCCCCGGCGCCTATGGCGAGGCCGCCGCGCGCGCCGCCGAATGGCAGGCCGCCACCGGCGCCGCGCAGATCCATCCTTATGACGGCGAGACGACGGTCGCCGGACAGGGCACCCTGATGGCCGAATGGGAGGATCAGGGGCTCGACGCCGACACCGTGCTGATCGCCGTGGGCGGCGGCGGCCTGATCGCCGGGGCGCTCGGCTGGCTTGGTGGGCGGCGCAAGGTCATCGCGGTCGAGCCGGAAACCTCTTGCGCACTGCACGCCGCGTTACAGGGCGGCGCACCGCGCGACGTCGAGGTGTCGGGCATCGCCGCCAACGCGCTCGGGGCAAAGCGCATCGGGGGTATCTGCTTCGGACTGGCCCGAGAGTTCGAGGTGGAGAGCGTTCTGGTGCCGGATGCCGCGATCCTCGAGGCACAGGCGCTTTTGTGGCGCGAATTGCGGCAACTGGTGGAACCGGCGGGCGCGACCGCGCTTGCCGCGCTGATCCGCGGTGCTTACGTACCGGTGGCGGATGAACGGGTGGCGGCGCTGGTTTGCGGCGGCAACATCGCCCCCGACCCGCTGGCCTGAGCGGGACGGCCGCTGGACAGGGTCGGGGCGCGGCGATAGAGGGGCGGGATGAACAAGGAAAAGGCCAATCCGAACTACAAGGTGGTCGCCGAGAACCGGCGCGCGCGGCACGACTATGCCATCGAGGAGGATCTCGAGTGCGGGATCATCCTCGCAGGTTCGGAGGTCAAGTCGCTGCGCGGCGGCGGTGCCAACATCGCCGAAAGCTACGCGGCGGTGGAGCATGGCGAGCTTTGGCTCGTGAATTCCTACATCGCGCCCTACGAGCAGGCCAAGACCTTCGGGCATGATGTGCGGCGGCGGCGCAAGCTGCTGGCCTCGCGCCGCGAACTGGCCCGGATGTGGAACGCGACGCAACGCAAGGGCATGACCCTGGTGCCGCTGGTCCTGTATTTCAATCACCGCGGCATCGCCAAGATCAAGATCGGCATCGCCAAGGGCAAGAAAAAGCACGACAAACGCCACACCGAGGCAGAGCGCGACTGGAACCGTCAAAAGCAGAGGCTTCTGAAACAGCGCGAGTGACGCGGCGCGGCCTGCCCGGCAACGGATGATCGGAGATCATGGAACTCATCATCAGCCTGATCGCGGGGGCCATCGGCGGCAACGTCGCCGGGGGTCTGATGAAGACCCGTAGCCTCGGCTGGG
Organism: Roseovarius sp. D22-M7; assembly: GCF_037083785.1. Classification (NCBI taxonomy): domain Bacteria; kingdom Pseudomonadati; phylum Pseudomonadota; class Alphaproteobacteria; order Rhodobacterales; family Roseobacteraceae; genus Roseovarius; species Roseovarius sp. D22-M7. Next base: position 138,139 of record NZ_JBAPKY010000001.1, on the reverse strand, counting down.
TCGGCAACTCGCTGGCCGGCGTGGTCGGCGGCGGGCTTGCCGCGCAGGGCCTGTCGATGCTGGGGGCGACGACGCTGGCCCGACTGGCCGGGGGCGGACAGATCGGCGAGATCGGCGCGATCATGGGCCCGTTCATCATCGGCGGCATCGGTGGGGCGGTGATCCTTCTGGTCGTCGCCGCGATCCGTGGCACGCTTTTCAGATGAGCGCCGCGCGGGCCGGGGGCGGCAGGCTCCGGCCTTGCCCTTCGCAGCCCCACGCGGTAGCACTGGACTGTCCGAAACCGGGGGGTGCCGATGGCAACTGATGATCCCAAGACGCTCGTTTCCACCGACTGGCTGGCGGCCCATCTGAAGGATCCGGATCTGCGGATCCTCGACGGCACGCTGTTCATGCCCGACGAGGGCCGCGACGCACGCGCTGAATACGAGGCCGCGCATATCCCCGGCGCGCGCTTCTTCGATATCGACGCCATCAGCGACGCCCGCTCCGAATTGCCGCACATGGTGCCGCCGGTCGAGAAATTCATGTCGCGCCTGCGCGCCATGGGGGTCGGCGACGGTCATCAGGTGGTGGTCTACGACGCCAAGGGACTGTTTTCCGCGGCGCGGGTCTGGTGGCTGTTCCGCCTGATGGGGCAGGACAATATCGCGGTGCTCGATGGCGGCTTCCCCAAGTGGCAGGCCGAGGGGCGCCCGATCGAGGACCTGCCCCCGATGATACGCGACCGCCACATGACAGTGCGCCGGCAGAACCACATGGTGCGCGACGTCACGCAGGTCTCGGCGGCGTCCAAGCTGGGCGATCACGAGATCCTCGATGCCCGCGCCGCCGCGCGGTTTCGCGGTGACGCGCCGGAGCCGCGCGATGGGCTGCGCGCCGGGCATATTCCGGGTGCGCGGAACGTGCCCTATACGGCGCTGTTGAACGACGACAAGACGATGAAGGACCCCGACAGCCTGCGCGCCGTCTTTGCCGCGGCCGGGGTCGATATGGCCAAGCCGGTGATCACCTCTTGCGGATCGGGTGTGACCGCCGCGGTGATCAATCTGGCACTGGAACGGATCGGCAAGACCGATCACGCCCTTTATGACGGGTCATGGACCGAATGGGGCGCGTCGCAGGCGTTGCCCGTCGCCACAGGAGAGGCATGATGTTCGAACATCTCAAGGAAAAGCCCGCCGACAAGATCATCGCATTGGGTCAGGCCTACCGCGATGACCCGCGCGACACCAAGATCGATCTCGGCGTCGGCGTCTACAAGACACCCGAGGGCGTGACGCCGATCATGCGCGCTGTCAAGACGGCCGAAAAGCAGCTCTGGGAGGCCGAGACGACCAAGGCCTACACGGCGCTTGCGGGCGATCCGTTGTTCACCGACGCGATGGTCGGGCTGGTGCTGGGCGACGCGGTGGCGCGCGACCAGGTCTCGACCATCGCCACGCCCGGCGGCACCGGCGCGGTGCGGCAGGCGTTCGAACTGGTCAAGATGGTCAATCCGGGCGCGCGCGTCTTCGTGTCCGACCCGACGTGGCCCAACCACCTGAGCATCCTCGCGCATATGGGGATGGAGATGGTCCCCTATCGCTATTTCGACAGCACAACCTGCGCTGTCGATTTCGCCGGCATGCTGTCCGATCTCGAAGGCGTGCGCGCCGGCGACGTTGTGCTGTTGCATGGCTGCTGTCACAACCCGACCGGGGCCAACCTGAACATGGCCGAATGGCAGTCCACCGTCGAGTTGCTGAACGCCAAGGGCGCCATGCCGATGATCGACATCGCCTATCAGGGTTTCGGCGACGGGCTCGAGGATGACGCGGCGGCGGTGCGCTACGTCGCCTCGCACTGTCCCGAGACGCTGATCGCGGCGAGCTGTTCGAAGAATTTTGGCATCTACCGCGAGCGCACGGGCATCCTGATGGCCGTGGCGCAGGACAAGGCCACCAAGAAGATCACGCAGGGCAACCTCGCCTATCTCAACCGGCAGAACTATTCCTTCCCGCCCGATCACGGTGCGCGGCTGGTGGGCATGGTGCTGACCGATGACGAGCTGCGCGCCGACTGGCAGGCCGAGCTGGAGGACGTGCGCCTGAACATGCTGAAACTGCGCGAGCAACTGGCCGGCGAGTTGCAGAAGCTGTCGGGATCGGACCGGTTCGGCTTCATCGCCCAGCATCGCGGCATGTTCTCGCGGCTCGGGGCCACAGCCGAACAGGTCGCAAAGATGCGCGAAGAGCACGGGATCTACATGGTCGGCGACAGCCGGATCAACATCGCCGGGCTCAATGACCGTACCGTCCCGATCCTGGCGCGCGCGATGATCGACGTCGGCGTCTGATCCCGCACATGACCCGATCTGCACTGAAAGGGGCGGCCCGCAAGGACCGCCCCTTCGATTTGCGGCTGATCGGCCTGATCACTCGGGCATGATCACGGCGTCGATCACGTGAATGACACCGTTGCTGGCCTCGATATCGGCGTCGACCACGTTCGCGCCGTCGACGGTGACGCCGTCCGTGGTGCCGATTGTCACTTCGGCGCCGTTCACGGTACCGGCCATCATGCCGTCGGAAAGATCGCCCGACATCACCTTGCCCGGCACGACGTGGTAGGTAAGGATCGAGACCAGCTGGTCCTTGTTCTCGGGCATCAGAAGAGTCTCGACAGTGCCTTCGGGCAGCGCCGCGAACGCGTCGTTCGTGGGCGCGAAGACCGTGAACGGGCCTTCGCCCTTCAACGTGTCGACGAGATCCGCGGCCTTGACCGCCGCGACGAGGGTCGAGAACGACTCGTTGCCGGCCGCGATATCGACGATGTCCTTGGAGTGTTCGTCGGCAAAGGCCGGGCCCGCCATCATGGTTGCGGTTGCAAGGGCTATACAGGTTCTGCGAAGCATTCGATGAACTCCTTTTGAGCATACGTTTCGGCGATGCCCGTCTTGGCACCGTGGTAGGTGTACGAGCCTCCGACACGCATGGTTCACGGGCGTTTTCCGGCGAGGCGGTTTGACGCAGCAGGCGCGCACACTAAGCCTCGGCACTTGGAAAAGTCAATTCACGGACTTGTGATAACGGGCCGGAAAAACGTGGCTTTGACAGATCGCGTTGAGCGTTTGTGTCTCAAAGGCCCAGCTTGTCGCGCATGAAGGCGAGGGCCACGTTCAACCCGTCGGGTGCGATCCCGTGACCCGTACCCTTCATGATATGCGCATAGACATCCTTCCAGCCGGCCTCTTGAAGGGCCTCGGCGGCTTCGGGCATGGATTGCGGCGGCACCACGTCATCGGCATCGCCATGCACCAGCAGGACCGGCGGACGGCTGCGCGTGGCGTCCTTGAGCATATCGGGCGCCAGCAACCGGCCCGAAAACGCCACGACGCCCGCGACCTCGTCCTCGCGCCTCGGCGCGACGTGCAGCGCCATCATCGAGCCTTGCGAGAACCCGAACAGCACCACCTGTTCGGGCAACAGGTCCTCGTCCACCATGAACGCATCGAGAAAGGCGTCGAGATCAGCGGCAGCGGCGACCATCCCGCGCTCGGCCTCTTCCTCACTCGACCCGTCGATCCAGGGGATCGGGAACCATTGCAGGCCCACCGGCATGCCGGGGATGATCTCGGGCGCATCGGGGGCAACGAAAAGCGTATCCGGCAGATGTTCTCCCAAGGGATCCGCGAGCCCGATCAGGTCCGCCCCATTGGCGCCGTAGCCGTGCAGGAACACCACCGCCGAGCGGGTTTCCCCGGATTGCGGCGCCCGGCGGTTCGCGGTCAATACCCGTGTCATCTGATCCCTTCCCTGTCCTTGACCTTTTGGTAATACGCCCAGAGAAGACGCGCGGCAACCGCGCGCCAGGGCGACCAAGACTGCGCCATCTCACGAAAGGCGCGGGGATTCGGGCGCTCGGGCAAATCGAAGAGAAGGCGTGCGGATTCCTGCATCGCCAGATCGCCGGGCGCAAAGATATCGGCGCGCCCGAGGCTGAACATCGCATAGATTTCCGCCGTCCAGACACCGATCCCGGGCACTTGCGTGAGCGTGGCCACAACCTCGTCATCCGGCGCACTGCGTAGGGCGGCATAGTCGATATCCGCGTCCGCAAGCGCGCGGGCATAACGGGCCTTCTGCCGGCTGAGGCCGGCGGCGCGCAAGTCGTCGTCGCCCGCCGCGCGGATCGTCGATGGCTCTGTCAGGCCCGCCGCTTCCATGCGGCCCTGCACGGCACCCGCCGAGGCGACACTGACCTGCTGACTGATTATCGCGTTCAAGAGTTCCGCGAACCCGTCCGCGCGGCGCCGCAGCGGCAGATCCCCGGTGATTGAATACGCATGCGCCATGCGCGGGCAATGCCGGGCGAGGTATTCTGCCCCCTCGGCCACGTCGCTTTCGGTCTTGATGATACGTCCGCTCATATCCGCACGCTATTAGGCTTCATGCCGAACTCCAAGAGGTGACATCGCGCTTGCACCCACCCGGGGCCAAGGCTAGCACGTCGGCATGACCGAGACCGCCCTCCACCATGATGACAGTCAAGCCAAGCGCAACGTGGCCGTCCTGGTGGCCGCGCAGGCGATCCTCGGCGCGCAGATGCCGATGATCTTCGTGGTCGGCGGTCTGGCGGGGCAATCCCTGGCCGCCAACCCCTGTTTCGCGACCCTGCCGATCTCGCTGATCGTGCTGGGATCGATGCTGTCGGCCACGCCGATCTCGCACCTGATGCAACGCTACGGCCGGCGGACGGGCTTCACGATCGGCGCGATGGCCGGGGCGCTCGGCGGGGCGGTCGGGGCGTACGGGCTTTATGTGGCGTCCTTCCCGGTCTTCCTGGCGGGCAGCCTGATCACCGGCACCTACATGTCAGCGCAGGGCTTCTACCGCTTCGCCGCCGCCGACACGGCGAGCGACACGTTCCGGCCAAAGGCGATTTCCTATGTCATGGCCGGCGGGCTGCTGAGCGCGATCATCGGGCCGCAACTGGTCAAGATCACCTCGCAGGCGATGGTGATCCCGTTTTTCGGGACGTACCTGGCGGTGATCGCGCTCAACCTTGTGGGGGCACTGCTGTTTCTGATGCTCGACATCCCGAAGCCACCGATGCCGTCGGAGGACGCGCCGCGCGGACGCACGCGGATCGAGCTTCTGAAGACCCCGCGCATCGCTGTGGCGGTGATCTGCGCGATGGTGTCCTACGCGCTGATGAACCTCGTGATGACCTCGACACCGCTGGCCGTGGTCGGCTGCGGCTTTACCGAGAGCCGCGCGGCGGACGTGGTGACCGCGCATGTGCTGGCGATGTATATCCCGTCCTTCTTCACCGGGCACCTGATCGCGCGGTTCGGGGTCGAGCGGATCGTGGCCACCGGCATTGTGATACTTGCCGCGGCCGGCGCGGTGGCCTTGCAGGGTGTCGATCTGGGCAATTTCTTCGTCGCGCTGATCCTGCTCGGGATCGGGTGGAACTTCGGCTTCATCGGCGCGACGACGATGCTGGCCGGGGCCCACGCCCCGCACGAGCGTGGCCGCATGCAGGGCCTCAACGACCTTCTGGTCTTCGGTGGCGTGACCTTCGCCTCGCTCGCCTCGGGCGGGTTGATGAACTGCTCGGGCAGCAGCGCGCAGATGGGATGGGCGGCCGTCAACATCGCAATGGCGCCGTTCCTGATGCTGGCGGGCGCGGCGCTGATCTGGCTCGTGATGCGCCCCCGGGAGGCGTGAAAAGCCGCGGGCGTGGGCCTTTTTCCGAGGCCCGCGCTCGAAACTGTCAGCCCAGCTTGCGCAGGCGGGCCATCAGGCTCGATGTGTCCCACCGACCGCCGCCCATCTTTTGCACGTCCTTGTAGAACTGATCGACGAGGGCAGTGACCGGCAGGCTCGCGCCGGTCTCGTCCGCAGTCGACAGACAGATACCCAGATCCTTGCGCATCCAGTTCACGGCAAAGCCATGCTCCCACTTGTCGTCGAGCATCGTTTCGTAGCGGTTCGCCATCTGCCAAGATCCCGCCGCCCCCTGGCTGATCACCTCGACCACGGCGCGGCCGTCGAGGCCGGCCTTTTCCGCGAAATGCAGCGCCTCTGACAGGCCCTGCACCAGACCGGCAATGGCGATCTGGTTGCACATCTTGGTCATCTGCCCCGCGCCGCTGTCGCCGATCCGGCGGCACAGCTTGGCATAGGTGGTCATGATCGGCTCGGCCGCGTCATACGCATCCTTGTCGCCGCCGCACATGATCGAAAGCTGCGCGTTCTCGGCGCCGGCCTGACCGCCGGAGATCGGCGCGTCCACGAAGCTCAGCCCCTGCGCGCGCGCGCCGGCATAAAGTTCTTCGGTCACTTTCGCCGACACCGTGGTGTGATCGACGAAGGTCGCGCCGTCGGACATGCCCGCGAACGCCCCGTCCTCGCCAAGGCACACGCTGCGCAGATCGTCATCGTTGCCGACACAGGCCAGCACGAACTCTGCCCCGGCCGCAGCCTCGCGCGGGGTGGGCGCGTGCCGTCCGCCATGCTGTGCGACCCAGGCCTCCGCCTTCGAGGCCGTCCGGTTGAAGACGCAGACATCGTGCCCCGCCGCCTGAAGATGCCCGGCCATCGGGTAGCCCATGACACCGAGCCCCAGAAATGCAAGCTTTGCCATTACAACCCTCCTTCTGTCGTGCGTTTGCATTGTCTCGTCCGCGATTTCTGACTATCCCCGCGGGGGATGCAAGCGGAAACTCTGAAAGGGCGGGGCCTGTGGCGGTGGTGATCAAATGGCTGTTGCGGGCGGCGGGGGCATCGGTGCTGCTCGTGCTGCTGGCCTTGCTTGCGGGATACGTGCTGTTGTCGCGTTCGTTGCCGGATTACGACAAGGAGCTCGCGGTCGGGGGCATCGATGCGCCGATGGAGATCGTGCGCGACACGTCGAACGTGCCGCATGTCTTCGGGAAAAACGACACCGACACCTTCTTCGGGCTCGGCTATGCCCATGCACAGGACAGGCTGTGGCAGATGACGACGATGCGACGCACCGCTCAGGGCCGGCTGTCGGAGGTGTTCGGGCAGCGCACCGTCAAGATCGACACCACGCTTCGACGCTTCGGCCTCTACACGCTGGCCCGCCAATCGGTCGCGGCGCAGGACGCGCGGACGCAAGCCGCTCTACGGGCCTATTCCGACGGGGTCAACGCGCGCCTGACCGAGATCAACCGCGACGCGCTTGGCCGCGGCGCGCCCGAGCAGTTCCTGTTCAACGCCCCGATCGCGCCCTGGCAGCCCGCCGATTCCATCGCGCTGATCAAGCTGATGGCGGTGCAACTTTCGGGGCATCTCGCCAACGAGGTGCTGTTCGCGCGCACCTCGCTGGCACTCGACGACCCCGCGCGGCTCGACGACATCATGCCGCTGGCACCGGGGGGCGGAACTGCGGCGCTGCCCGAATATGCAAGCCTTTTTCCCGAAGCCGGGTTCACCCGCACCGCTCGCAACACGGAAAACGAAACCCGTCATCCGCTTTCACCCTTCAGGGCGCGCGCCTTCGCCGGGGCCTCGAACGCCTTCGTGGCCGATGCCTCGCGTTCCGCCTCCGGTGGCACGCTTCTGGCCAATGATCCGCATCTGGGGTTTTCGGCTCCCGGAATCTGGTACCTTGCCCGGCTCGAGATGGAAAACGGCGGGGTGATCGGCGGGACCATCCCGGGGATCCCCGCCATTCTCACCGGACGCAACGCGGATCTGGGCTGGGGGATCACATCCTCGTATCTCGACGATCAGGATGTCTACATCGAAGAGGTCAATCCCGAGAATACCGACCAATACCGCAGCCCGGATGGCTGGGCACCGTTTCGCACCGCGCGCTCGATCATCGAAATCAAGGACGCCGATCCGATCACGCTCACGCTGCGCTGGACCGAGAACGGTCCCGTGCTGCCGGGCAGCCACTACAATCTCGAGGACGTGACCCCGCAAGGCCACGTGGCCTCTGTCGCCTGGACCGCGCTCAGCGGCCAGGACACGACAATGAGCGCGGCCATGGCGCTGATGCAGGCCCGCACCGTGCAAGAGGGCCTCGAGCTCAGCCGCGATTTCATCGCCCCCTCTCAGAACCTCGTGCTGGTCGACCAGGACACCATCGCCATGCGCACGATCGGCGCGATGCCGCGCCGCACCGCCCGCCATGAAAGCGAGGGCCGCATGCCGTCGCGCGGATGGGTGCCCGAGAACCGCTGGCAGGGCCGGCTGCCGCATGCCGCCAATCCCGAATTCGTCGCCCCCAAGGGCGGCATCCTTGGCAACACCAACAACAAGGTGGTGGACAGGCCGTTTCCGATGCATGTCAGCCATTGGTGGGGCGACACGCAGCGCGTCAACCGCTGGCGCAAGCTGATGCAGGACCGCGAGGGGCATACGCGCGACAGCTTCATCGAGGCGCAGCTCGACACGGTCAGCTACACGGCGCGGTCCCTGCTGCCGCTGATCGGCGCGGATCTGTGGTTCACCGGAGAGGCCGCCGCCGAAGGCACGCCCGAGCGTCTGCGCCGGCGCGCGCTGGATCTGCTGGCCGACTGGAATGGCGAGATGAACGAGCATTTGCCGGAACCGCTGATATATGTCGCGTGGATGCGCGCGCTGATGGACCGGCTGATCCGCGACGATCTCGGCCCGCTGTCGCGGGAATTCGATCATCCCGACCCGATCTTCATCGAACGCGTCTTTCGCAACGTGAACGGCGCATCGGCGTGGTGCGACGTGCGCCAATCGGCAGCGACGGAACGCTGCTCGGACATCGCGCGCAGGGCGCTCGACGACGCGCTTCTCTGGATCACGGAACGCTACGGGTCCTCGCTGGAGAGCCTGCGGTGGGGCGACGCGCATCAGGCCACGCATGACCACCAGACCTTGGGCGAGGTGCCGCTTCTGCGCTACTTCGTCAACATACGGCAATCCACGTCGGGCGGCGACAACACGCTGATGCGCGGCCGCACGCGCGGCGGTGACGGGCCGAACCCGTTCGAGAACGTGCATGGCGCGGGCTATCGGGGCGTCTACGATTTCGCCGATCCCGACAGCAGCGTGTTCATCATCTCGACCGGTCAGTCGGGGCATTTCCTCAGCCGCTTTTACGACAACCTCGCAGAGCTGTGGCGCCGCGGGGAATACATCCCGATGTCGCTCGATCCCGGGCTTGCGCGGGCGGCCTCGGTGGGCGTGACGGTGCTCAGACCCGCATCCGAGTAGGAGAGGCCCTCACGCCGCGCCTGCGCGCCACATCCGCAAAACCGCTTGAGGCGCGCACCCCGCCCGGCTAGGTCATCGTCAAAGGAGTTCGCGCATGAGCCTCAATACCTTCGGTCGAATGTTCCGCTTCACCACGTGGGGCGAAAGCCACGGACCCGCCCTCGGGGCCACCGTCGACGGCTGTCCGCCGGGCGTGGACCTCGACGAGGCGATGCTGCAGCTCTGGCTCGACAAGCGCCGTCCGGGCCAGAACAAGAACACCACGCAGCGGCAGGAGGCGGACGCGGTCCGTATCCTCTCGGGCGTCTACGAAGGGCAGACCACCGGCACGCCGATCCAGTTGATGATCGAGAACACCGATCAGCGGTCGCGCGACTACGGCGATATCGCGCGGACCTTCCGGCCCGGTCATGCCGATATCACCTACCATCTGAAATACGGGCTGCGCGATCCGCGCGGCGGCGGGCGCTCCTCGGCGCGCGAAACGGCGGCGCGGGTAGCCGCGGGCGGGGTGGCGCGGGCTGCCCTCGCCCAGCTTGCCCCCGCGTTAGAGGTCAAGGGCTACATGGTCGCCATGGGCGAAATGAAGTTTGACCGCACCCGGTTCGACTGGGACGCCATAGATGCCAACGACTTCTGGCTGCCCGATGCCGCGGCCGTGGCCGACTGGGAGGCTTACCTGCAGAATGTGCGCAAACGCCACGACTCGGTCGGCGCGATGATCGAGGTCGTCGCGCGCGGGGTCCCCGCCGGGCTGGGCGCACCGATTTATGCGAAGCTCGACACGGATCTCGCGGCCGCGATGATGTCGATCAACGCGGTGAAGGGCGTCGAGATCGGCGAGGGGATGGCGGCGGCCACACTCGGCGGCAGTGCCAATGCCGACGAGATCTTCATGGGCGCCGACGGCCCCGAATACGGCTCGAACCACGCGGGCGGCATTCTCGGGGGGATCTCGACAGGGCAGGATGTCGTGGTACGTTTCGCGGTCAAGCCAACCTCCTCGATCCTGACCCCGCGCCGCTCGATCACCGTGGACGGCGCCCCGACCGAGGTCGTCACCAAGGGCCGGCATGACCCGTGCGTGGGCATCCGCGCAGTCCCCGTGGCCGAGGCGATGATGGCCTGCGTGATCCTCGACCACCTGCTGCTGCATCGCGGCCAAGTGGGCGACGGCCCGCGCGGCCGGATCGGGTGACGCGGCCCCATCCGCCCTCAAATCACGCGCTTCTGCCGGGACAGTTGCACCGCCAGAATGCCCAGCATGATCACCGCGACGCCGACGAGGTGCTGCTTGCTCAGGGTTTCGCTCAGCACCACCGCCGCGATCGCCACGCCAAGAAACGGGTTGAGGAAATGGAAGGTCGCGGCCTTCACCGCGCCGATCCGGTTCACCAGCCAGAACCATGTCAGCGTCGCCGCCAGTCCCGGCACCAGCGTGGTATAGGCGAAGGCGGCGACCAGCGTCCACGACCAGTCGACCGCGAATGTCTCCAGCGGCACCGCGGCGATCCCCAGCACTAGGCTGCCCACCAGCATCTGCAGACCCACCACCATCAGGAAATTGCCCCCCGATGTGGCCCCGCGCACCGCCAGCGTGGCGAAGGTCAGCGCGACGACACCGGCCACACACAGACCGACCCCATAGAGATCGACCCCGCCGTTCAGCCGCGCGCCCATGATGATGATCACACCGGCGATTCCCGCCACGAGGCCGAGGATCCCCATCGCGCCGATCCGCTCGCCGAAGATCAGCCAGCCGGCTAAACCGACGAGCAGCGGCATCGTCGAGGCGATGATCGCAGCGAGCCCCGCCTCGACGGTCTGCATGGCGACGAAATTGAGACCGAGATAAAGCGCGTTCTGGCATACGCCGAAAACGATCGTCGCGCGCCATTGTCCCCGTGTCAGGTGCCAGCTTTGCCCGATCGCGCGGGCGATCAGCACCCCGAGGATTCCCGAAAGCAGGAACCGCAGGCTGAGCGCCGTCAGCGGTGGGGCCGAGGCCACGATGATCCGGGCCGAGGTGAAGGCCGAAGACCACATCACGGCAAAGGCCAGCCCCATCAAGATCGCCCGGATATCCATGCGCGCTCCTGCCCTTGATGCGTGTCGCGGCTGTACTGCGTTTCACACGCCTGCACCCAGCACAACGCCGATGGGGCCGCCCGCGGGGACGGCCCGTCGCGACACCCTGCGGGCGGGATCAGCCGTTCACGCTGTCCTTCAGGGCCTTGGCGATGGTCACCTTGACCTGGCGGTCGGCGGGCTTGGGCATCTGCTCGCCGGTGGCGGGGTTGCGCACCATGCGTTCGGGGCGCTCGCGGCAATAGATCTTGCCGACACCCGGCAGCGTCACGGCGCCGCCTTCGGACACTTCGCGCGTGATGACGTTGATGACCGCGTCGAGCGCGCTGCCCGCGGTTTTCTTGTCACTGCCCATTTCCTCGGCCAGAGCGGTCACGAGTTGCGTTTTTGTCATGGGTTTTGCCATTTCTTGGTCTCCTTGAACTGCCCGTCTCTTGGGGCCGGTGACGTGGATTTAACGTCATTATGTGTTCAAACACAACGTCTGGTGGGGTGATGCGATCGATTTTCCCGTATTTTGTGCGGGATTTTTGCCGATCATTGCCGATCAGAGGAAGGCTGTCTCTTCAAAGGAGCGCAATTTGCGGCTGTGGATACGCTCCAGCGGCATCCGGCGCAGCAATTCCATCGCCCGGATCCCGACCATCAGATGCCGCGCAACCTGCGAACGGTAGAAATCCGACGCCATTCCGGGCAGTTTCAACTCACCCTGAAGCGGCTTGTCGGACACGCAAAGCAGCGTGCCATAGGGCACGCGGAACCTGAATCCGTTGGCGGCTATCGTCGCGCTTTCCATGTCCAGCGCGATGGCCCGCGATTGCGACAGGCGCTGCACCGGGCCGCTATGGTCGCGCAATTCCCAGTTGCGATTGTCGACGCTGGCCACGGTGCCCGTGCGCATCACGCGCTTGAGCTCGAACCCTTCGAGCTTCGTTTCCTCCGCCACCGCCTCTTGCAAGGCGATCTGGATTTCCGCGAGCGCCGGTATGGGAACCCATGCCGGCAGATCCGCATCTAGCACCCGGTCCTCGCGCAGGTAGGCATGCCCAAGTACGAAATCGCCAAGCGATTGCGAATTTCGCAGCCCCGCGCAATGCCCGACCATCACCCAGGCATGCGGGCGCAGCACGGCGATGTGATCGGTCGCGGTCTTGGCGTTCGAGGGCCCCACGCCGATATTGACCAGCGTGATTCCGGAGGCATCCGCGCGCTTGAGGTGATGGGTGGGCATTTGCGGCAACCGGTCGGGCGTGGCAAGCGGGTCGTCGGGACCCGTGATCCGGGCATTCCCGGTACTCACGAACTCGGTATAGCCGCTGTCCGGGGCGGCGAGCGCACGGCGCGCGAATGCCTCGAACTCGGTAAAGTAGAACTGGTAGTTGGTGAACAGCACGTAATTCTGGAAATGCGCGGGATCGGTGGCGGTGTAATGCTCCAGCCGTGCGAGCGAGTAATCCACGCGTTGCGCGGTGAAGGGCGCCAGCGGCGCTGTGCCGTTCTGCGCGCGGTCCCAGGTGCCGTTGACGATGTCGTCATTGGTGGTCGCGAGGTCGGGGACATCGAAGAGATCGCGCAGGGTGAACTCTGCCGCGCCGTCCTGCGGCACGGTCAAGCCGGCCTCGGCAGCCACAGCGAAATGCACCGGTATCGGCGTCTCCGAGACACTGATGCGGACAGGTACGCCATGGTTTTCAATCAACAACCCGATCTGCTGTTCGAGATAGGCGCGAAAGAGCCTGGGCCGGGTGATCGTCGTCGCGTAGATACCGGGCGATGACACGTGACCAAAGCTCAGCCGGCTGTCGATCTTGGCGTAGGTGCCCGTGGTCAGACGGATCTCGGGATAGAACGCCCGGACGCGGGACGTGGGGATCTCTCCGTCGAGGGCGTTGACGAAGGTCTCGCACAGGAAGCGCACCGCGGTATCGTAAAGCAGGCAAAGCCGGTCGACCGCGGCACGCGCCTCGATGAAGTCCTCCGGCCCCGGCAGTTCGGGGGTCCGGATCGGGCCTGTGCGTTCGGTCTCTGTCATGCTTTTGTCCTGCGACCCCTGCTCAAGCGTCACGTTGACATGGGCCGAGCGTGCGATCAAGTTGATCGCATCCGAGCGTTACGGTATCGATCTGCGCGTGGACGGCAGGCCTCGATGCCGGGACCAGAGCGAAAGGAAACGACATGAGCGTGACGAACCTGAAACCAAACATGGAAAACTGGCAGGATCGGGTGGATCTCGCGGCAGCGTTTCGCTGGACTGCCCGGCTAAACATGCACGAGGCGGTCGCAAATCACTTCAGCCTGACCGTCAACGACGACGGTACGCAGTTCCTGATCAACCCTAACCAGATGCACTTCGCGCGCATTCGCGCCAGCGATCTCATCGTGGTCGACGCCAACGATCCCGACACCCTCAGCCGCCCTGACGCGCCCGACCCCACGGCCTGGGGGCTGCATGGGGGGCTTCACCGGCATTGCCCGCATGCCCGCTGCGCGATGCACGTGCATTCGATCCATGCCACCGTACTCGCCAGCCTCGCTGACAGCCGGCTGCCCGCCATCGATCAGAACAGCGCGATGTTCTTCGACCGGCACGTGGTCGACGAGGGATATGGCGGGCTGGCCTTCGAGGAGGAAGGCGAACGCTGCGCGCGGCTGTTCCATGACCCCAGCCAGAAGGTCATGGTCATGGGCAATCACGGTGTGATGGTCATCGGCGACACCGTGGCCGACACCTTCAACCGTCTCTATTACTTCGAGCGCGCGGCAGAGAACTACATCCGCGCCCTGCAAACCGGGCGGCCGTTGCGGGTCCTGTCCGACGATGTGGCCGAGAAGACGGCGCAGGAACTCGACGGCTATCCCGAGCAGTCCGACAGGCACCTGTCCGAAATCAAGGCCCTGCTGGATGCCGAAGGGGCGGATTACGCCAGCTGACCGGCGACCCTGAAACCGTCCCGACGATCCCTTGCCAAGCCGCGGATGGTGCGCCATGAACACGCGCATGGACAAGGTTCTTTTCTCTTTCGGGCATGGCTATTCGGCACGCGCGCTGGCGCGGCGGCTTCTGCCGCGGGGCTGGCGCATCTTCGGGTCGACACGCGATCCCGCCAAGGCAGAGGCGTTGCGCGCCGAAGGTGTCACTCCGCTTCTGTGGCAAGACGACGATTTCGGGCCCGCCCTGTCGGAGGCCACGCACCTGCTCTCATCCATCGGCCCGAACGAGGATGGTGACCCGGTGCTTGCGCATCACGGGGACGAGATCGCCCGCATCGCGCCGCGCCTGTCATGGGCCGGGTATCTTTCCACTACGGGCGTCTATGGCGACCATCAGGGCGGTTGGGTCGACGAGACGACACCCCTGACCCCGTCGACGCGGCGCGGCAAGTTGCGCTTGGCCGCCGAGGCGGAATGGCAGGCCATCCCCGGCCTGCCACTGCACATATTCAGGCTCGCCGGAATCTACGGGCCCGGTCGCGGACCGTTCGAGAAGGTGCGCAACGGCACGGCGCGCCGGATCATCAAGCCGGGACAGGTATTCAGCCGCATTCACGTGGATGATATCGCGCAGGTGCTCGACGCCTCGATCAACGCGCCCTGCCCCGGCACCGTGTATAACGTCTGCGATGACGATCCCGCCCCGCCGCAGGACGTGATAGCGTACGCCGCGGAACTGCTGGGGCTGCCCGTGCCCGAGGAAGTCGCGTTCGACGCGGCCGACCTGTCGCCGATGGCGCGCTCGTTCTACTCGGAATCCAAACGCATCTCGAACCGGCGCATCCGCGACCGGCTTGGCGTCGAACTCGAACATCCCGACTATCGCAGCGGGTTGCGCGCGCTTCTGGCCGAAGAGGGCTGAGGCCGGCGCTGCTATTCCGGAACCTCCGCGCGTCCGAGGCGCACCAAAAGAAAAGGGCCGCGAAAAACGCGGCCCTCCAAGTGGTTCGGCGAATGTGCCGGCAGATTACATCATGCCGCCCATGCCGCCCATGTCGGGCATGCCGCCGCCACCGCCGCCGGAACCCTCTTTCTGAGGCTTGTCGGCGACCATCGCTTCGGTGGTGATCAGCAGGCCGGCGATCGAGGATGCATCCTCGAGTGCGGTGCGCACGACTTTGGCCGGGTCGATCACGCCGAACTTGAACATGTCGCCATATTCGTCGGTCTGCGCGTTGTAGCCGTACTTCAGATCGTCGCTTTCGCGGATCTTGCCCGCCACGACCGAGCCGTCGACACCGGCATTCTCGGCGATCTGGCGCAGCGGCGTCTCGAGCGCCTTGCGCACGATCATGATGCCGGCGTTCTGATCGGTGTTCTCGCCGGTCAGACCTTCGAGCGACTTGGCCCCCTGCACGAGCGAGACGCCACCGCCGACGACGATGCCTTCCTGCACGGCAGCCCGAGTGGCGTTCAGCGCGTCATCGACGCGGTCCTTACGCTCTTTCACCTCGGTTTCGGTCATGCCGCCGACGCGGATGACAGCCACACCGCCGGCCAGCTTGGCGACGCGTTCCTGCAGCTTCTCGCGATCGTAGTCGGACGTGGTGTCCTCGATCTGGGTGCGGATCTGGGCGACCCGTGCCTCGATCTCGGCGCTGTCACCGTGGCCGTCGACGATGGTGGTCTCGTCTTTCGTGATATTCACGGTCTTGGCCGAGCCGAGCATGTCCATCGTCACGGATTCGAGCTTCATGCCGAGGTCTTCGGAGATCACCTGACCGCCGGTCAGGACGGCGATGTCCTGCAGCATGGCCTTGCGCCGATCGCCAAAGCCCGGCGCCTTGACGGCCGCGATCTTGAGACCGCCACGCAGCTTGTTGACCACGAGGGTTGCCAGGGCTTCGCCTTCGACATCCTCGGAAATGATCAGCAGCGGCTTCTGCGACTGGATCACCTGCTCGAGCAGCGGCACCATCGGCTGAAGGCTCGACAGTTTCTTCTCGTGGAGCAGGATGAGGCAGTCATCAAGCTCCGCGATCATCTTGTCGGAGTTGGTCACGAAGTAGGGGCTGAGATAGCCGCGGTCGAACTGCATGCCCTCGACCACGTCGGTCTCGGTCTCGAGGCCCTTGTTCTCCTCGACGGTGATGACACCCTCGTTGCCGACCTTCTGCATCGCGTCGGCGATCTGACGGCCGATTTCCGCTTCGCCGTTGGCCGAGATGGTGCCGACCTGTGCGATCTCGTCGGAATTCTCGACCTTGCGGGCCGCGGCCCTGATGTGCGCGACGACCTTGGTGGTGGCCAGGTCGATGCCGCGCTTGAGGTCCATCGGGTTCATGCCCGCGGACACGGCCTTGATGCCCTCGCGAACGATGGCTTGCGCAAGAACGGTTGCGGTGCTGGTGCCGTCGCCGGCCTCGTCATTGGTGCGGTTGGCGACTTCTTTCACCATCTGCGCGCCCATGTTCTCGAACTTGTCTTCCAGTTCGATTTCCTTGGCGACAGACACACCGTCCTTGGTGATGCGCGGCGAGCCGAAGCTCTTTTCCAGCACCACATTGCGGCCCTTGGGGCCAAGCGTCACCTTCACCGCGTCGGCAAGGATGTTGACACCCTTCATCATGCGGTTGCGGGCGTCGGTATCGAAACGTACGTCTTTGGCAGCCATGTTCAGATGCTCCTTGTTATGGTTTCCGGGATCTCAGACGGGACGCGGCTTCAGGCAGCTTTCACTTCCTTGGCGTCGTCGATGATCCCGAGGATGTCGCTTTCCTTCATGATCAGCAGCTCTTCGCCGTCGATCGTGACCTCGGTGCCGGACCACTTGCCGAACAGAACGGTATCGCCGGCGCTGACGGCCATCTCGATCCGTTCGCCGTTCTCCTTGCGCGCACCGTCGCCCACGGCGACGACCTCGCCATGCTGCGGCTTTTCCTTGGCGGTTTCGGGGATGATCAGACCCCCGGCGGTTTTCTCTTCGCTTTCAACGCGGCGAACAAGCACGCGGTCATGCAGCGGTTTAAATGCCATCTCTGAGGCTCCTTGGCTCAAAGTTTCCCTTGGTAATCCCCGACCCGGGGATCGTTATCACTCGTACATAGTGAGTGCTAACAGCCACTGTAATATGTACGCCCAAAGTTGATGTCAAGGCGCTAGCATGACGCCCGAGACACATTATGGCAGGCCCGCAAGCGTCACCGGAATGTCATGTTCTGCGGCATGGCAATCGCCCGCTGACTGCCCTAAGTCCTAGCGCGTGAGTCAAATACGCAACAACGCCAAGCCTGCCCCATCGATGCCCGCGACGCGGCGGGACAATCTGATGCGCCTGCTGGATCAATTGGAGCGTGAGACGGGCGACGAGCAGGTGTCGGTCCGCGACGTGCTGGCGCTTCTGGGGCCCCGCGCCTTTACCCCGATGCTTCTGGTGCCGTGCCTCGCGCTCGTCTCGCCGGTTTCGGCGGTGCCGGGCGTGCCAAGCTTCCTGTCGCTGCTCGTGGGTCTCGTCGCGGTGCAGATGCTGTTCGGCCAGACGCGCATCTGGCTGCCGAGGTTCCTGCTGGACCGCGCGATCGACGCGAAACGCCTGCGCCGGGCGGTCCGCTACCTGCGGCGGCCGGTCGCGCTGATCGACCCGTGGATCAACGAGCGGATGACCTGGCTGGCGAGCAAACCGGCGAGCGTGCCGGCGTTGCTGATCTTCTGCGCGGTGTCGTTCCTGATGCCGCTGATCGAGTTCGTGCCCTTCCTGACCTCGACGCTGGCCTCGGCGATGACCCTGTTCGCCATCGGGCTGTTCGCACGTGACGGGCTGTTCATGCTGGTGGGCTACATGCTCGTGGCGGCCGGGGCCGCACTGGTGGTGCAAGCGGTCGCCCTGTTCGGATAGCCGCCGGTTTTCGCGGCAACGCGGCATCAACGGGTGACAACGGCCTTGTCGGCCCCTATAGCATGTGCCGAAACACCGCATCACGACACAGGACACAGATCATGAGCACTCTTGTTTTTGGCCACAAATCCCCGGACACCGACTCCACCGGCTCGCCGATCCTCTGGGCGTGGTATCTGAGCGAGGTAAAGGGCAGCGACGCCGAGCCCGTGCTTCTGGGCGAACCGAGCAGCGAGGCCGCGTTCATGCTCGAAAAGTGGGACCTGCCCAAGCCGCGCATCATCGACGGCGTCGAGGCCGGTCAGCCTTGCGTCATCGTCGACACCAACAACCCGGCCGAGCTGCCCGAGGCGATCAACGAGGCCGACGTCCAGGCGATCATCGACCATCACAAGCTGGTCGGCGGGCTGGAAACCAAGGGCCCGATCGACATCACGGTGCGCCCACTGGCCTGCACCGCGACGATCCTGCTGGACCTGATGGGCGACGACGCCGCGAAGATGCCCAAGGCGATGAAGGGGGCCGCGCTGACATGCATTCTCAGCGACACGCTGGAATTCCGCTCGCCCACCACCACCGCGCATGACACCGCCGTGGCCGAGCGCCTCGCCGCGGATCTCGGCGTCTCGATTCCGGACTATGCGGCCGAGATGTTCGCCGCGAAATCCGACGTGTCGGCCTTTTCCGACGCCGAATTGCTGCGGATGGATTCAAAGGAATACGAGGTCGGCGGCACCAAGTTCCGCGTCAGCGTGCTGGAGACCACGGCGCCCGGGATGGTGCTCGACCGCAAGGCCAGCCTGATGAGCGCGATGACGACGGTGGCGGCCGAGGACGGCGTCGATCAGGTTCTGCTGTTCGTCGTCGACATCCTTCGCGAGGACGCGACGTTGCTGGTGCCCAACGACCTGGTCAAGACCCTGGCCGAGAAAAGTTTCGGTGCCAGCGTGGCCGGCGACACGGTCGTGCTGCCCGGCGTGATGAGCCGCAAGAAACAGATCATCCCCAACCTCGCGCTCTGATCCGGTCGGGCCGGAACGGCAAAAGAAGGCCCGCGGGCGGGACACTTGCCGCGGGCCTTCGCATTGATCGGGGCGCGGGTTACTTGCCGGCCTCGATCACGTCCTCGACGGTGCGCAAACCGGTGCGCGGCGCCTGCACGAGCACCGCCATGTTGCCCGGCTTGTGCTCGTTGCGCAGCATCTTGGTGTGCGCCTGCGGGATCTCGTTCCACGGGAACACCTCAGACATGCACGGGTCCAGCCGCCGCTCGACCATCAGCTTGTTGGCCGCCGACGCCTGCTTGAGATGCGCGAAATGGCTGCCCTGCAGGCGCTTCTGGTGCATCCACATGTAGCGTACGTCGAAGGTGCAGTTGAACCCGCTGGTGCCGGCGCAGATCACTACCATGCCGCCCTTCTTGCAGACCAGCGTCGAGACCGGAAACGTCGCCTCGCCCGGATGCTCGAACACCATGTCGACGCTCACGCCCTTGCCGGTGATCTCCCAGATCGCCTTGCCGAACTTGCGCGCCTCTTTCAGCCAGGTGTTGTATTCGGGGGTATTCACCTTGGGCAACTGCCCCCAGCAATCGAACTCCTTGCGGTTGATGACGCCCTTGGCGCCCTGGTCCAGCACGAATTGCCGCTTGCTTTCGTCGGAGATCACGCCGATGGCGTTGGCCCCGGCGGTATTGGCAAGCTGGATCGCGTAGGATCCGAGGCCCCCCGACGCGCCCCAGACCAGCACGTTCTGGCCGGGCTTCAGATCATGCGGCGCATGGCCGAACAGCATCCGGTAGGCGGTGGCCAGCGTCAGCGTGTAGCACGCGCTTTCCTCCCAAGTGAGGTGCGCGGGGCGTGGCATCAGCTGCTGCGCCTGCACGCGCGCGAATTGCGCGAAGGACCCGTCAGGCGTCTCATAGCCCCAGATGCGCTGCGAGGGCGAGAACATCGGATCGCCTCCGTTGCAGTCCTCGTCGTCGCCGTCATCCTGATTGCAGTGGATCACGACCTCGTCGCCGACCTTCCAGCGCTTGACCTTGTCGCCAACCTTCCAGACGATCCCCGACGCGTCCGACCCGGCGATGTGATAGGGGGCGCCATGGCCGTCGAAGGGGCTGATCGGCTCTCCGAGGCCGGCCCAGACACCGTTGTAGTTCACGCCCGCGGCCATCACCAGGACCAGCACCTCGTGGCTGTCGATCTCCCAGGTGTCGACAACTTCCTGCTGGAACGACTTTTCCGGCTCGCCATGCCGCTCGCGGCGGATCGCCCACGCATACATCTGCTTGGGGACATATCCCAGCGGCGGCATCTCGCCGACCTCGTACAGATCCTTTTCAGGCGCGTCATAGGGCGCGATGCCCGTGTCTTTATCCAGTGCCATCGTGAGCCTCCTGTTCCTTGTTGCCGCACCGCAGAAATTGCGCTTATCCGGTATGGGATAGTAACAGAGGGGTAATATTGCAATAGCTTCGGCTGCATTATTGTAACTTTATGACCGAGCAAGTGCAGAAAGGCCGTTCAAACCCCGCTGCGCGCGCGAAAGAGATGTGCGATCGAGGCCGCGTAATAGGCGAGGATCGGACGTTCCGCCTCGACCACTGCGAGGCTGCCGCCGCGATCCTCGATCAGGCCGCGCCCCTGCAGGATCTGCACGCCGAATCGCGTGGCCTCTTCCGGGTCCTCCAGCGGCAGGTAATGTTCGGCCTTAGAGAGCCCGTCGATCATGCGCCCGACCTCTACGGTGAGCGCATCGTGGTCAAGCGGGCGATCCGCCGACAATAGCCCGCGCGCCACGAGCGGCACCGGAAGCACCGGCACCTCGGCGCGGATCCGTGCCATCAGCGCCCTTGTCAGCCCGCGCGCATCCGCGGCCGGATGATCGGCCTGAAAGGCGCGCAACGACATCGGGGCCCCGAAACTGACCGCCGCGTGGCCATGCCTGTGGTAGCGCCCGCGCAGCTTCAGATACGCCTGCCAGACAACGAATCGCGCGATCACGCTGATCCGTGCGGGAAACTTGCGGCCTCCGTTTTCACCGGCGGCGATCAACAGACGGTCCTCGAACACCCGGTCGTAATTCAGCGCCACGGGGACGAAGACGACATCGCGGGCCTGCGGTTCGCGTTCCTCGACGATGTACTTGATCAACCCGTGCTTGGGCGGCTGCGGCGCGCCCGTCAGGCTGAGCCCACCCTCGGGGAACACGGCCTGCGTCACGCCGCCATCCGTGGCCATGCCGACATAGCGCGCGAGGACGCGCCTGTAGAGGTCATCGCGCTCGCGGCGGCGGATGAAATAGGCCCCCATCGCCTTGATCAGCCGCGACAGCGGCCAAACGCGCGCCCATTCGCCCACGGCATAGCTAAGCGCGGAGCGTTCGGCGGCCAGCCACGTCACCAGCACGTAATCCATGTTGGAGCGGTGGTTCATAACGAAAACCACCGTCGCGTCGCGATCGATCCCGGACAGGGCGTCATCGTCGAAATGCCCCAGCCGCACGCGGTAGAGTGCCTCGCTCACCCACTTCGCCACGCGTATCGCCAGACCGAAATACACGCTGGCCGAAAAACTGGGCACGATCTCGCGCGCGTAGCCGCGCGCCCGCGCGAACGCCACGTTCTCGGGCACGCCTTGCGCCTTGGCGTGGTCGACGATGGCGCGGCTGACCTCGGGATCGTAGATCAGCCGCTGGATCATGTCGTAGCGCCGCGCCAGCTTGAACGGCTCTATCGGGCGTTGCAATCGCTCGTTCAGCTTCCTGACCGCCCGTTCCACCCGGCGCCGGAAGAACCAACGAACAGACGGGAACAGGAAATGCGAGGCGAAGGTGACCGTCGCGAATCCGATGAGCAGCACCAGCGCCCAGAGCGGAAGTTCGACGGTTTGAAACATGCCAACTCCCTTCTGGGCTATCTGGTGTGGCGGCTAGGGGTTACGCGCCCGACTTGGAGACGTGGTCGCAGGTATAGCTGCCATCCGTCCGCTGCTCGGCCTCGACGAAGACGCCCTCGCCGACGGTGCACAGGAAGGTGCCGGGCGGGAACGGCTCGCCCTCGGGGTTGCGGGCGTCTTGCACGGCGCGGTAGGTACCGCGCGCGCCCTTGTAGACCAGCTTGGTCGCGCCGACGGCGGTGTTCGCGGCAAGGCGCCCGGCGCCCCACACGACGTCGCCGGTATTTTCCGTGACCTGCTCGGTTGTGCAGGCGCCAAGCGAGACGAAAACTGCCACAGCGATAACTGGAAAGCTCGATTTCATCGATGAACCTCCTTAGTAAACAATCAAGCGTGAAACCTATCGTCCGGACTCCGGCAAGACAACCTCCTGCGCGACGCCGCATTGCGGCGAATTGACAGCGCCAGTTTGTTACTTGTAATGTGCAGCGAACGTAACAAAATTACGCCAAACGATTCACGAGGCTCGCTCATGTCGCAGACGCAGAAAGACACGCAGGTCGGTCCGACCGGTCGGCAGGCCGATCGTCCATGGCTTATCCGGACCTATGCGGGTCATTCGACCGCCGAGGCGTCAAACGCGCTTTACCGGGGCAACCTTGCCAAGGGGCAGACGGGCCTGTCGGTCGCGTTCGATCTGCCGACGCAGACGGGTTATGACAGCGATCACGTCCTCGCACGCGGCGAGGTCGGCAAGGTTGGCGTACCGGTCTGCCACCTGGGCGACATGCGCACGCTTTTCGACCAGATCCCGCTGGATCAGATGAACACCTCGATGACGATCAACGCCACCGCGCCGTGGCTTCTGGCGCTGTATATCGCGGTCGCCGAGGAACAGGGCGCGGACACGACGCAACTGCAGGGCACCGTGCAGAACGACCTGATCAAGGAATACCTCAGCCGCGGCACCTATATCTGCCCGCCCGCGCCGAGCCTCAAGATGATCGGCGACGTGGCAGAATACTGCTACAAGCACGTGCCGAAATGGAACCCGATGAACGTCTGTTCCTACCACCTCCAAGAGGCCGGCGCGACGCCCGAGCAGGAACTGGCCTTCGCGCTTGCCACGGCCGTCGCGGTTCTGGACGAGTTGCAGCCGCGCGTCCCGGCCGAGGATTTCCCCGTGCTCGCAGGTAGGATCTCCTTCTTCGTCAATGCGGGCATCCGCTTTGTCACCGAGATGTGCAAGATGCGCGCCTTCGTCGACCTCTGGGACGAGATCCTGCAGGACCGCTACGGCATAGAGGACCCGAAATACCGCCGCTTTCGCTACGGCGTACAGGTCAACAGCCTCGGCCTGACCGAGCAGCAGCCCGAGAACAACGTCTACCGCATCCTGATCGAGATGCTGGCCGTGACGCTGTCGAAGAAGGCCCGCGCGCGCGCCGTGCAACTGCCGGCGTGGAACGAGGCGCTTGGCCTGCCGCGCCCGTGGGACCAGCAATGGTCGATGCGCATGCAGCAGATCCTCGCCTACGAGACCGACCTGCTGGAATTCGACGACCTCTTCGACGGCAACCCTGCCGTCGACGCGAAGGTCGAGACGCTGAAGGACGAGGCGCGGCACGAGCTGGCGAAGCTTGACGGGATGGGCGGCGCGGTCTCGGCGATCGAGTACATGAAGGCACGGCTGGTCGACAGCAATGCCGAACGCCTCGGCCGGATAGAGCGCAACGAGACCATCGTGGTCGGCGTGAACAAGTGGCAGGCCGGCGAGCCGTCGCCGCTGCAATCCGAGGATGGCGGCATCATGGTCGTCGACCCCAAGGTCGAGGCCGAGCAGATCGGGCGGCTGGAGGCATGGCGCGCGACGCGCGACGGCGCGGCCGTGACGGCTGCACTGGCGGAATTGCGCGCCGCCGCGCAGGAGGGGCGCAACATCATGCCCGCCTCGATCGACTGCGCGCGCGCCGGGGTGACCACCGGCGAATGGGCCGAGCAGATGCGTGCGATGTACGGCGAATATCGCGGCCCGACCGGCGTGTCACCGAACCCCTCGAACATGACCGAGGGCCTCGAGGAGATCCGCGCGGCGGTCGATGCGGTGAGCGACCGGCTTGGCCGGCGCCTGAAATTCGTGCTGGGAAAGCCCGGCCTCGACGGCCATTCCAACGGCGCCGAACAGATCGTGTTCCGCGCGCGCGATTGCGGCATGGATATCGGCTATCAGGGCATCCGCCTGACACCCGACGAAATCGTTCGCGCCGCCGCCGAGGAAGGCGCTCACGTGGTCGGCCTGTCGATCCTGTCGGGCAGCCACATGTCGCTGATGGAAGATCTGATGCAGCGGATGCGCGAAGCAGGTCTCGGCGATGTTCCGGTGATCGTGGGCGGCATCATCCCCGAGGATGATGCGAAGCGCCTGCGCCAGATGGGGGTCGCGCGGGTCTACACGCCGAAGGATTTCGAGCTGAACACCATCATGATGGATATCGTCGCACTCGCCGATACACGGGCCGTCGCGGCAGAATAACTGCGCGCGCCGCATTTGCGGCGGGCCTCATCGCGTCATGGCCCGCCGAGGATGAGGGACTTGTCACTCTTCGCGCATCTCGGTGAGGCGCGCGATCACGCGCTCGTTCAGGTCTTCGTTCTCGCTGGCCGCGTTGGCGATGGCAACATAGGTGTCGACATCCATGTTCTCGACCTCGTCGACGGCGGCAAAGGCGGCCTCGTTGGCCTCTTGCACCAGCTTCTGCTGGGCCGCTTCGTCCTCGGCGGCCTCGATGGTGGGACCGTATTCGTCACGGACTTCTTCGACCGCGAGGATGGCATCGACGAAGGCCTCGACCTGTGCGTCGGTCACATCCTCGGCGGCGATTTGCGCCGGCTGCCCCTCTTGCGCCATGACGGGCGCGGCGAATGCGAGGGCGGCAGCGCCGAGGATCGCGGCGAGGGTGGTTTTGAAGGTCATCAGGTCCGACTCCTGTTGGTCTTTTGCAATAAACGAGCCCATCAAATGGGCAAGTTGCGCAAGGCTGGCAACCCCGTCGGCCGAAAAATGCCGGAGGCCACGTGGTCGGTCGGGCATGACGGGAAAGATGATTTGATGCCGAGAGGCGTGATATCGGCTACGAAAGGACGCAGATGACCCTGAAGATCCGCCCCATCGAGACCGGCGACAAGCGCGAATGGGTACCGCTCTGGCGCGACTACCTCGTGTTCTACGAAACGAGCGTGCCCGATGCGGTGCAGGACACGACCTTCGCGCGGCTCACCTCACCCGAGCATCCCGCGCAGAACGGGTTGCTGGCCGTGCAAGACGGACAGGCCGCGGGCCTCGTGCACTTCATCTATCATCCGCATAACTGGCGGATCGAACCGGTCTGCTACCTTCAGGACCTCTACGTCGCACCGGAGGCCCGCGGCTGCGGCGCGGGGCGCGCGCTGATCGAGGCGGTCTACGCGCGGGCGGATCGCGATGGCTGCCCCTCGGTCTACTGGACGACACAGGACTTCAACACGACCGCACGCCGGCTCTACGACCGGATCGGGACGCTGACACCGTTCATCAAGTACACGCGCTAGTCCACCCCGCCCCGGAGGCGCTCAGGTCTTGAGCGGGGCGCCCCCGGCGAAACTGTTGCCGTGCACGTAATCACAGGGCGCGTCCTGCATTTCAAGGTGCAACCCGGTGCCGTGATAGGGGTGCGCGCGCGCCAGAGCCTCGTCCACCTCGATGCCCAGACCCGGTGTTTCGGGCGGCGTGACAAACCCCGCCTCGGCCCGGATGCCGCCCTTGATGAGGGCGTCGTGAAAGGGCGTCTCTATGGTCTCGGCCATCAGGATGTTGGGGATCGAGGCCGCGAGGTGGATGTTGGCGGCCCATTCGACGGGCCCGGCGTAAAGATGGGGCGCCACCTGGGCGTTATACGCCTCTGCGATCGCGGCGATCTTCTTGGTCTCCCACAGGCCCCCGGACCGTCCGAGCGCGGGTTGCAATATCGCCGCCGCGCCCGCCTGCAGGATCGCCGCGAACTCGGCCTTGGTGGTCAGACGCTCGCCGGTGGCCACGGGGATGCGCACCGCAGATACCACGCGGGCCATCTCGGGAATGTTATCGGGGGGGATCGGCTCCTCGTACCAGAGCGGCGAGAACTCTTCGATCGCCTGGCCGAGGCGGATCGCGCCCGCGGTGGTGAACTGGCCATGCGTGCCGAACAGGAGATCGGCGCGGTCGCCCACGGCCTCGCGGATCGCCCGGCAGAACGCGACCGACAGCGAGATATCCGACATCGCCGGCATGTGACCGCCGCGCATCGTGTAGGGCCCGGCGGGGTCGACCTTCACGGCCGTATAGCCGCGCGCCACGCAGTCGATCGCGCTTTCGGCGGCCATCTGGGGCGAGGTCCAGAACTCGGCGAGGTCGTGATGCGGCAGCGGGTAGAGATAGGTATAGGCGCGGATCCGATCGTTCATCCGTCCGCCCAGCAGGGCCCAGACGGGCCGGCCCCGCGCCTTGCCGAGGATGTCCCAGCAGGCGATCTCGAGCCCCGAGAACGCGCCCATCAAGGTCAGGTCCGGGCGTTGCGTGAACCCCGAGGAATAGGCGCGGCGAAACATCAGCTCGATGTCCTCGGGAGTCTCGTTCTGCATGTGCCGCGTGAAGACATCCTCGATCACGCCGCGCATCGCCTGCGGGCCGATGCTGGTGCCGTAGCATTCGCCCCAGCCGGTGATACCGTCATCGGTAGTCAGCTTGACGAGGATCCAGTACTGCCCGCCCCAGCCCGGCGCGGGGGGCGATGTCACGATGATGTCGAGGTCCTGCAGTTTCATTCCGTTCGCTCCGTGCAGGGGGTTCGGATCGCTGCGCGATCCGACCGGGGCGAGGGGCGCTGCCCCTCGCGCTCCCCGGAGTATTTGCGGAAAGATGAAGCGGGCAGGCTCATGGGAAGGTGATGACGTTGCGCCGCGCCGCGCCTGATCTGGTATCGGCAATCGCCGCGTTGATCCGGTCGAGCGGCCAGCGGCCCGAGATCAGTTCGTCCAGCTTCAGCCTGCCTTGTGCATAGAGGTCAATCATCCAGGGGATATCGCGGCGGATGACGGCGTCGCCCATCTTGGAGCCGATCATGGACTGTCCCGCGGCGGCGAAGCTGCCCGCCTCGTAGCGGCTCTCTGCCCCGGCATGCGGCATGCCCACCATGATCATCCGGCCTCCCGGGGCAAGGTATCGCGGCGCGGAATCGTAGACGCGCGCCGCGCCGACGGTCACCAGAACGGCATCGGCGCCGCGCCCCATCACCGCCTTGGCGGCGCGCCACGGTTTTTCCCCGGTCGCGAGAATGCCATCCGTCGCGCCGAATTCACGCGCCACGCCCAGCTTTTCCTCGGTGACGTCCACCGCCACGATGCGCCGCGCGCCGGCGATGCGTGCGCCCTGGATGGCGTTAAGGCCCACGCCGCCCGCGCCGATCACCACGACGTCCTGTCCCGCGCGTAATCCCGCGGCATTGACCACAGCCCCGACGCCGGTGATCACGCCGCAGGCCAGCAGCGAGGCCGCAGCCATGTCGATACCTTCGGGGATCTTCACGATCTGGCTGTGATGCACGACGACGCGCTCGGCGAAAGCACCGCAGTCCATCGCCTGATGGAGCGTGCCGCCATTGCGCGTGCTGAGCGGGCCATGATCGCCGTCGCTCGGAGTTTCGCATGCCGTGGGCCTGCCGCCGGCGCAGGAGGGGCACTGCCCGCAAGCGCGGATCAGGGTGACGACCACCGGCTCGCCCTCGGCCAGGCCGGTGACACCGGCACCGATGCCGTGCACCCGGCCCGCCGCCTCGTGGCCGTAGACCGCCGGCAGCGTGCCGCCCCAGCCCCCGTCGGCATAGGTGATGTCGGAATGGCAGATCGCGACGGCGGCGATCTCTACCTCGACTTCGCCGGCCTTCGGGTCCGCAAGGTGCACGTCCTCGACCACCAGGGGGGCGCCGAATTCGTGGCAGACGGCGGCTTTTATGGTGCGCATTCGGACCTCCGGATTTCGTTGGCAGATGAGGCGGATTCGAGCGCGAGTGCAAGCCGGTTCCTCGCGGGGTGGCAAGTGTGTCGCGGGCCCGGGCGTTGGGGGCGCATTACTGGCCGAACCGGCGCAGCCCGTCGCCGAAGACCCGAGCATCGACATTGCCGCCCGAGATGGTGCAGATCACCGTCTCGCCCTCGATCTCGTCGCCGTGAAAAAGGGCGGCGGCCAAGGCGACCGCGCCACCGGGTTCGGCCACCAGCTTGAGCCGAGAGAAGGCGAGCGCCATGGCACGCAGCGCCTCGTGCTCGGTGACCACCACGCCGGGACCACACAGGCGCTGCATGATGGGAAAGGTGATCTTGCCCGGCTGGGGCGTGACGATGGCATCGCAGAGCCCACCCGCGCCTTGCGCGTTGCGGATGATCCGGCCGGACGCCAGCGACCGGGCCACGTCGTCGAAGCCCTCGGGCTCGCATGGCCGGGCGCGCAGGCCGGGCGCGTCGGCCTCGAGCGCAAGCGCGATACCCGAGGTCAGGCCCCCGCCCCCGCAACAGATCAGCACGTCAGCGGTATCGATTCCGCGGGCCACGGCATCCTCGGCGATCTCGAGCCCGGACGTGCCCTGCCCCGCGATCACCTGGCGGTCATCGAAGGGCTTTATCAGCATAAGGCCACGCTCGGCGCTCAGCCGCGCGCCAATGGCGTCGCGATCCTCGCCCGTGCGGTCGTAAAGCACCACCTCGGCACCGAGCGCGCGAGTGTTGTCGATCTTCATGCGCGGCGCGTCGGCAGGCATGATAATGACGCTCGGCACGCCGAACTCTCGCGCGGCGAGCGCCACACCCTGCGCGTGGTTGCCCGAGGAAAAGGCGATAACCCCGTTTGCGCGCGTATCGGGATCGAGCGCCGAAAGGGCAGACCGCGCGCCGCGATACTTGAAACTGCCGGTATGCTGCAGGCATTCGGGCTTGACCAGCACGTGCCGTCCGGCGATCTCGTCGAGAAACGGCGACGACAGAAGCGGCGTGCGCCGCGCATGACCGGCAAGGCGCGAGGCGGCGGCACGTATCAGGGTGATGTCGGTCATTGCGCCCGGCCCAGCACGGTACGGATCGCCGACAACGCCTCTGGCTCGTCGAGGAACGGCACATGGCCCCGGTTCGGCACGGTGGTGGTGATCAGGTCGGGGTTGCGGGCCTTCATCGCCGCGAGCGTCTCGACGCTGAGCAGATCGGAGTTTTCACCGCGAATCACCGCCGTGGGGATGTCGCGCAGCGCGTCGAACATCTGCCACAGCTCGGGCGCCTCGCCGGCCCCCGCCTGTCCGACCAGCGCGTCGCGCAGCTTTGGATCATAGCGCAGGCCGAGCCCGCGGCCGGGGGTCTCATGAAACATGAATTCGGCCTGCGCGCGCCACCGCGCCAGCGGAACCCCGTGAAACGCCAATGCATTGACATGCGCAAGGGCGCCCGCCGCCGCGTCGAGATCGGGCAGGTCCGGCGTGCGGCCCACATAATCCATGATCCGCGCGATACCCTCGTCGGCGACCTCGGGGCCGATATCGTTGAGCACGACCCCCACCAGCCTGCCCGGATGCCCGTGCGCGAGCGCCATGGCGATCAGCCCGCCACGCGATGTGCCGATCAGCGTGACCCGATCGAGGCGCAGGTGATCCAGAAGCTCGATCGCGTCGTGTCCCTCGTGCAGGATATTGTAGGACATGAAATCGGGTGCGTTATCGGATTGCCCGCGGCCGCGATAATCCATGCAGATCATGCGATACCCGGTCAGATGCGGGGCCAGAAAGCTGAAATCGGCGCTGTTGCGGGTTAGACCGGCCAGACACAGCACGGCCGGGCCTTCGCCGGCATCGGTGTAGTAGAGCGACAGCCCGTCGGACGTGGTGAAGCGCGCCATCAGGTGCAAAACTCCACGAGACCGCGCAGGTCGGACATCTGCCGGTGGGGGGCGGCGGGCAGGCGGTCCACGGGGTCGCCCGCGCGGTTGACCCAGACGGTCTGGAAACCGTAGCCCGCCGCGGCGCAGGCATCCCAGCCGTTGGACGACACGAAGAGCACCTCCTCGGGCGCGCAGCCGAAGCGTTGGCCGACAAGGTCATAGACGACGCGGGCCGGCTTGAAGATGCCGACGCTCTCGACCGACAGCACATCGTCGAGCAGCGCGCCCAAGCCCGCCGACCGTACCGCCGCGTCCAGCATGTCGGGCGATCCGTTGGACAGGATCGCGGTGGATTTGCCGGTCTGCCGGAGCGCGGCAAGCACGTCGCTCACCTCGGGGAAGGCGTCCAGTTCCCAGTACAACTGCAACAGCCGCGCGCGCAGCTCGGTGTCATCCGACAGCCCCTCGGCCTCGAGCGCCCAGTCGAGGCCGTCCTGCGTGACCTGCCAGAAGCCCACGTGATCGCCTGTGAGGGCGCGTAACCATGTGTATTGCAACTGTTTTTGGCGCCACTTCTCGGCGATGGCGGGCCAGTGGGCGGCGAAGGCGTCGCGGCCCGGTTCTGACGCGGCGCGGCGGGCGGCGGCGGCGACGTCGAAGAGGGTGCCGTACGCATCGAAGACGCAAGTTGTGATCGCCATGAAACCTCTCCTGGATGGGGTGCGGCAAAGACTGGCATGGAACCCGCGGGTGTTAAAGCCCCTTGACGCAAGAGGGGCCACGGCCGGCCAATGATCGGTTTGCAAATACCGGCACGGAGAATTACATTTGCCACAGTCACACGAGCACCCGCGCGCGGATAGCGTGGCCTCGCAAACTCAAACGCTGCCACACAGATTGGACATCTCATGACGCAAGTCAAATCGGGCGACACCGTCCGCGTACATTACAAGGGCACGCTGACCGACGGCCAAACCTTTGATTCCAGTGAAGGAAAGGACCCGCTGGAGTTCACCGTCGGGTCGGGCCAGATCATCCCCGGGCTGGAAACGGCGGTCGAGGGCATGGCCGTCGGCGACAAGAAAACCGTCGAGGTGCCGGTCGATCAGGCCTATGGCCAGCCCGATCCGAACGCGCAGCAGGCGGTGCCGCGGGGCGATATTCCCGAGGATATCCCGCTGGATCTGGGTACGCAATTGCAGGTGCAGACGCCGCAGGGGCAGGTGATGCCGGTGACGGTGGTCGAGGTGACCGACGAGCAGGTAGTGCTGGATGCCAACCACCCGCTGGCGGGCAAGGACCTGACCTTTGCCATCGAAGTGGTCGAGATCACCTGAGCCATCGGCCCGGCAAAAGGGTAACCAGATACCGCCCGGCACCGGCCCTGTGAAAGGGGTCGGGCCGGGCGTTTGCGTACAGGGTGTACGTTTTGTACGCGCGTTATGTACGCATCCATGAGGCCAAGCCCACTTGGGTCCGGCCAAGCCTTTCCATATGCATGATCTAGCTTCCCGAGCCTGCCCGCCATGCGGCGCGCGAGCAGGTGACGACGCGTTGATCGGCACTGCGGATGACAGGGCCGCGCTTTCACGTTATGGTCAAGGTTCACGTAAAAGGGAGCAAAGACATGGCTGATAATAGCGTCTACAAGGTGACCGAGATCGTCGGAACCAGCCCGGACTCCTGGGATAAGGCGGCGGCGGTCGCGATCGAGCGCGCGTCAGGGACGCTGCGTGATCTGCGAATCGCCGAAGTCGTCGAACAGGATCTGGTAATCGAGAACGGCAAGGTCAGCCTTTACCGCACCAAGCTGAAGGTGTCCCTCAAGCTCGAGGACTGATCCGGCGACGCACCGCAGGCCAGGAGGACTACCCGGCCGGCGCGTGGTCCAGCCGTGGCGCGCGCTTTGAGTAAAAAATTCAGCGATGGCTTGTTGAAATCTTTGGGGGATGTTCTCGACCCCGAACGTCAGGAACATATCTTTTTCAATGCATGGTTCTCAAGTGATGCCGTGAGATCATATCCAAAATGCGCTAATTGCTTTCAAGATTGTTTGCTTGACAGATCATCGCTGTCAGCTCTGAGAGCCGATCACGCAAATCTAAGATATCCAGATTGGCAGGCTGTTGGCATAGGACGTTGGCTGCGGCTACTTTGTCACCAAGCTTGTAGGTTTCACGGCGTCCACCCCCCATTTTGCGCATAAAGTGGAAAGCGTGATCATATGGCCCAGTTCTACATGGTTCATCGTAAATACGCGGGTGTGATTTCTTGAGAGCACTCTGCAACTCTTGGCCATCCAAATAGTTTTCCGCCTCGCGCCCCTGGGTTACCCACGCAACACTCTTGCTATCGCGCAATTCATCTAAGATCCGCTTTACGTGAGGTTTCAACTCCGCGTCTTTGTTCGCACGATCGCTATCCATGAGGATTGCCATATTGCGATTCAAGTCTCGTAACTTGATGAAATCAGTAACAGCATCATCTGAAGCCGAAAGGTGCGCAATCAAAGCCCCTCCGTAAAACAAAACAGAATAGTGAACTCCTTCCACCAAACGGCTGTCCATAGCCTTGATCCAATGGTTTAGGTAAATCCGGTCTGATGGCCCCTCAACCCAAACCACAGCATTCGTCTGCAATAAGTCTGATGCATGATATCCGAGATCATCCAAGACCCTGCGCTGTGAATTTTTTGTCAAAGCCGATTTCACACGCGTCTGAACTCCATCATTCTCAACGTGAAATACATTCGCATTCGGCGTATCAATGAACGCCGCCGAGTGCGTAGCAATGAAGTATTGGCTTTTCGTATTTTCCAAGAGATACAGAACTAACTTCCGTTGCAAAACTGGATGCAGATGGATTTCCGGTTCCTCAATGCACATGATGCTTCCATCATGAATAGTGCAAAAAGCAGCTATGAGTACGACCTCATGGATGCCAGTGCCAAGCGCCGCGAGTGGCAACACTTTATTATCCATATGAATCAATAAATGAGCAAGGTTGCTAGGGACTTCCAATCGTGCATCGGGTTTGTCGGTAACCGATTGCAGAAACTTGTTAATCCTCGCGAATTTGCTCTCGTCGTCACGCTTGTCAAAATCAGGATTTTGTAGCGATTGCAGGTGGTTAAGCAACCCCTTACCACTCAGATCGTCAAAATCCTCACCGGATTTGCCAAACTCTCGTTTCGCCGGAATTAAGTGAATATCAGGAACATTTGGAAATGAGTTATTGGCAACATACCTAAGTGTTTCAGGGTACCAGTGTGCCTCGTAACCACCGGATTGTTGGTTAGTCAGAGAAGACCAAAGCCTCTGCCAATTGTGAAGCCACGTCCTCGCGGTTTCAGAATCTAAGCCGGGATTTAATAATTCGCATGTGCGCTCATTTTTGATAGACCAAATGATTCCCTCTATTGATAAGCCTTCGCAGACTTTCTCGACGTCTTCTTCTAAAGTACCCTGCAGACGATCTCTCGGTCTACCTACCTTCTCAGATATTTTTTCCTTAATTAGTGCAGCAACGTCTTCAGTTTTACTTCCAAGCGCAAGAAGAAACTGCCCAGTCTTTTCCCCTCGATAGACTTCCGATCCCGTAAGTTGAATCATTAGTTGACTCTTCGCCGTTGACGCCACTCGGGTCGCAAGAAGGTTCAGAACAATGGATTTTCCTGAGTTGTTCACACCTATAAAAAAGTTCATTCGCGCAAAAGGCGCGATATATTGGATTTCTGACCCAATCCCTCTGTAGAACTGGACCGCCACCCCATCTATGAATACTGTCATTGGCTCATTTTTTAGCTAACTTTGCGTTGAAACTACATGCAACCGATAATGATCTGAAAGCCAAACCCGTTTGCTCGAAACTTAAGCGAACGGTAATGGATGTCCAAAATGCCGAAAGTCACCGCGTCTGACGCAAGAGCATCGGTAACTTCTGGAGCATGCGGCAAGCTAAGTGACGTTGCGCACGTCGCGGCAGGGCGGCCACCGGTCTCAATCGTCCATCTTCAATGCCGAGATGAAAGCCTCCTGCGGGATTTCGACGCGGCCGAACTGGCGCATCTTCTTCTTGCCGGCTTTCTGCTTTTCCAGCAGCTTCTTCTTGCGCGAGGCGTCGCCGCCGTAGCATTTGGCGGTCACGTCCTTGCGCATCGCCGACAGGGTCTCGCGGGCGATGACCTTGCCGCCGATCGCCGCCTGGATCGGGATCTTGAACATGTGGCGGGGAATGAGATCTTTCAGCTTTTCGACCATGGCGCGGCCCCGCGCCTCTGCCCGGTCGCGGTGGACCATCATCGCCAATGCGTCCACGGGCTCGTCATTGACCAGAATCGACATCTTGGCGAGGTTGTCGGGGCGGTAGCCTTCGAGCTGGTAGTCGAAGGACGCATAGCCCCGCGTCACCGATTTCAGCCGGTCGTAGAAGTCGAACACCACCTCGTTCAGCGGCAGGTCGTAGACCACCATCGCGCGGGACCCCGCATAGGTGAGGTCAAGCTGCAGCCCGCGCCGGTCCTGGCAAAGTTTCAGGACATCGCCGAGGAACTCGTCCGGGACAAGGATCGTGGCCTTGATGCGCGGTTCCTCGACATGGTCGACGGTCGAGGGATCGGGCATGTCGGCGGGGTTGTGCAGGTCGATCCGGTCGCCCGATTTCATGTAGAGGTGATAGATCACCGACGGCGCGGTGGTGATAAGCTCGATATCGTATTCCCGCTCCACCCGGTCGCGGATCACCTCGAGATGCAGCAGCCCGAGAAAGCCGCAGCGGAAGCCGAAGCCGAGGGCGGCCGAGCTTTCCATCTCGTAGCTGAAGGAGGCGTCGTTGAGCGCGAGTTTCTCGATCGAATCGCGCAGGTCGCCGAATTGCGAGGAATCGACCGGGAAGAGGCCGCAGAAGACCACCGGGACCGAGGGTTTGAACCCCGGCAGGGCCTTGGCGCAGGGGCGTTTGTCATGGGTGATGGTGTCGCCGACGCGGGTGTCGCGGACCTGCTTGATCGAGGCGGTGATGAAGCCGATCTCGCCCGGGCCCAGCTCGTCGACCACGGTCATGGCGGGGCGGAAGACGCCGATGCGTTCGACGTTGTAGGTGGCGTCGGTCTGCATCATGTGGATGCGGTCGCCCTTCTTCATGACGCCGTCCATGATGCGCACCAGCACGACGACGCCGAGATAGAGGTCGTATTTGCTGTCGACCAGCATCGCCTTGAGGGGTGCGTCGCGGTCGCCCTCGGGCGGGGGCAGGTGTTCGATGATCGCCTCGAGCGTGTCGACGATGCCCTCGCCGGTCTTGGCCGAGACGGGGATGGCGCCCGAGGCGTCGATGCCGATCACCTCTTCGATCTGCTCGGCGGTGCGGGCGAGGTCCGAGGCCGGCAGGTCGATCTTGTTGAGCACCGGGACCAGTTCGTGATTGGCGTCGATGGCCTGATAGACGTTGGCCAGCGTCTGCGCCTCGACGCCTTGGGTGCTGTCGACCACCAGCAGCGAGCCCTCGACCGCGCGCATCGAGCGCGAGACCTCGTAGGCGAAGTCGACATGGCCCGGCGTGTCGATCAGGTTGAGCACGTATTGCTGGCCATCGCGCGCGGTGTAGTCGATGCGCACCGTGTTGGCCTTGATGGTGATGCCCCGCTCGCGCTCGATATCCATGGCGTCGAGCATCTGCTCTTTCATGTCGCGTTCGGCCACCGTGTCGGTCATCTGGATCAGGCGATCGGCCAGCGTGGATTTGCCGTGGTCGATATGCGCCACGATCGAGAAATTGCGGATATGCGAAAGTGGTGTCATGATCGGGGGATATGGCCGGGTTTGGGTGGGTGGTCAAGGTGGCATCTTCCGGCCGGTCGGGCCGGTCGCGGCGCGGGGCCGCGCCCGCAAATGGCGATATGCGATGGAGAACGGCATGTCACAGAGCAAGGCGCTGAAGGCCCGGATCTCGGGCCGGGTACAGGGTGTGAATTTCCGGGCCTGGACGCAGGTCGAGGCGCAGGGCCGCGGCCTTGCCGGCTGGGTTCGCAACGAGACCGACGGCACCGTCACCGCCCATCTCGAGGGCGCGTCCGAGGCCGTCGACGACATGGTCACGGCGCTGCACAAGGGGCCGCCGACGGCGGTGGTCCGCGAGGTCACGCTGACCGACGCCACGCCGCAGGGGGCCGCGCAGTTCGAGATCATCGGGTAGGGTTGCGCCGAGACGGATGACCTCCCGGGCCGAGCCGCGCGGCGCCGTGCCGGACGGAAAAGGTCTGATGACGGCTCGGCGTCTACAGACAATACCACTCCTCCCGACCGGGATCCGGGAGCAAATTGAACGAAAGAGCCAAACTCTGCCTGCCGCGCGCAAGACATCGCTGGCGAAACAGACTGATGCGGGTTCACGGCCCTACCCATCCTACGCAGATCATTCGCGCGATCACAGAGGAGGCGTGCAGGGTAAAAACCTTTTTCGGCAGAAAAATAAGCAAACCGTGCCCTCATTCGGCAGGCCAATTGGGGAATGTCAGCTTACAATGCTGGCGCGCAAAGCGGATTGGTCCCGCGGAAGCGCCCCATCAAAAAAATTTTGTGGGGGAAGATAAATTCTGTCTTTGTCGACTATTAATCCTTTTGTAACCTCGGGCTCAATCAAACTGGGAGGATATAGAATGAACGATAGATTTTCCGTGGGCGCGGTGCTGGCCCTTACGATCGGGGGAACACTGGTTGCCAATGACGTGCAGGCCCTGACACTTGGCGCAGATTTCGCGCCCGACTACTCGGTGACCGATCTCGGTGCGGTGCCCGGCCTTCCGAGACCTTACGGGGGTCTGACCCTGCTTGCGGGAACAACCGACACGCTGCTGATCGGCGGCAATGCCAATAGGTCCTCCGGTCGGCTCTATTCAATTGGTGTAAACCGCGACGCCACGACAAATTCGATCACGGGCTTCAACGGCACGGCGCTGCAATTCGGTGACGTCGGAGAATACAATGACGGCGGCGTGACATACGGCCCGGGCGGCGTTCTTTTCACGGCCCAATGGAACGTGAACAATCTGGGACAGACCAGACCGGGAAGCACCGATGAGGACCGGGTCGACGACCTTGCCCCTTTCGGGGTTGGCGGATCCTCGATTGCCGCGATCACCTTCGTTCCACCGGAATTCGCGGGCGCCGGGAAGGCGAAGATCGTCAGTTGGTCCTCGGGCAATTTCTACGATATTGGGCTGAGCCCGGACGGCAGCGGCACGTTCGACATAGACGGCGCGACCCAGATCGATCTCGATCCCGATAATGCGGGCGTGCAAAGCCTGCCGGGCGGGCCAGAGGGTTTTGTCTATATCGACGACTCGAATGCAGGCTTCTTCGTCGATAGCATGCTGGTCTCGGATTTCTCGGCAAACCGCGTGTCTGCCTACGAGCTGGATGGAGACGGTAACCCGCTCGTGCCGACGCGACGCGATTTTCTGACCGGGCTTAGCGGCGCAGAGGGTGCGTTCATAGATCCCGTGACCGGGGACTTCCTGTTCTCGACATTCGGTGGCGGGGATCGTGTCGTGCGGGTCGACGGCTTCATCGCGCCGCCGCCGCCGCCCGGCCCCAGCGTCATTCCTCTCCCGGCTGCGGCGTGGCTATTGCTGGGCGCTATTGGGGCGCTTCTTGGTTTGCGGCGCCGGCAATCCTGATTGCGTGACAAAACTCGGGCGAAGGCTGTGTTTCGGGGAGTCTTCGCCCGAGTAGAAGGATTGGATGCGAAGAATTCTGTTCAATGCGCTAGAAATTGGCGGTCATCGTCATGGCAACGCGGCTTAGGCGATCTGGAAAAATCGCCTTGATAGCTTGGGATCATTTTCTGGACATGGCCGTCTTGGCAAACAAAAGTCGCCGAGAAGCGGTCGCCCGTAGCAATTTTCCCAGCATCGAGTTGCTTGGCCCGAAGCGTCGAGTTTTTCAACAGAACAGGCTTGAAGCCGCCGACTGATGTTTTGGCTGGACTGGTTGTCTTGGGGAAATGCGCGATCGTGTGAAAAATACTTCTTCCGCGCACCAATGCAGTTCAGGTCAGCCCATGCTGCATTTGCATCGAAAGGCTGGAACGTCCGAAAGCTGCCCAGTGCAAACCCGCTGCTCAAAACCGGTTCCCGAATTCGATCTGTGTGATCCGTACAACTCGCGACTTCAGGACGCCGCCCCAGTGTCACCGATCCGAGGGGTGATTGACGCCGTCGACCCACGCGATCGGCTCGCAGTCGCGCGGGTTGACGCCCTCAATCGCGCCGAGATTGACGCCGTACTCGTCGGGGTTCGAGCGGCGGCGGTGGTGGGTGTAGATGCCGCAGATCCGGCAGAAATAATGCTGCGCCGTGCCGGTGCCCCATTGGTAGAGCGTCAGGTCCCCTGCCCCGCGCAGCACCTCCAGATCGGCGAGCGGGGCCGAGACCGCGGCGGCCCCGCGGCGGCGGCAGAACGAGCAATCGCAGCGCCTCGCGGTGTCGAGGCCGCGGGGCAGCGTCACGCGCAGCTCGACAGCGCCGCAATGGCAGGTGACCCGAACCGAGGTCATCGCCGCCGCCTGACGCGCGGGATCGGGGTGCGGCGCACCCCGGTCGCCCGGCCCGTGCCGTCCAGCACGGCGGGCTGAAGCGCCCAGAAGCGCGGCCCGCCGAGGCGCAGGAACAGCGGCAGGGTCATCACGCCGCCGGCCACGAAGCCGCCCGCATGCGCCCAGTAGGCGACGCCGCCCATGTCCGGGTCGCTGCCCAGCCCGGCGAGGACCTGGAAGGCGAACCACAGCACCAGCACCAGCGCCGCGGGGATGGTGATCACCCGGAAGAACACGATGAAGATCAGCAGCACGTCGACCCGCGCCCGCGGAAACAGCAACAGGTACCCGCCCATCACGCCGGCGATGGCCCCCGACGCGCCAACCATCGGCACCCCGGACAAGGGCGCGCCGAGGATCTGCGCCACGCCCGCCGCCAGCCCCGAGGCGAGGTAGAACCCTAGATAGGGCAGATGGCCCATCCGGTCCTCCATGTTGTCACCGAAGATCCACAAAAACAGCATGTTGCCTGCGAGGTGCATGATGCCGCCATGCAGGAAAAGCGAGGTCAGAAGGCCCGAATAGATGCCCTGCTGCGTCACCTGCGCGGGGATCATCGCCCAGTTGTGGAAGAAGATCGCGATCGCGCGCTCGTTGCCGAAGAGCGGCCAGTACGCCGCGAAGACCGCGATATTGACCGCGATGAGCCCGTAGGTCACGAAGGGTGTGGTGCCGGATGGATTGTGATCGCGGATCGGAAACATAATGCCGAGATAGCGCGCGACCGGCGCCGCGAAAAGACGTGGCGTGTCCCGGTGGGGCAGAAATCGTCGGCGCATCCGGCGCGCCGACCT
Source organism: Roseovarius sp. D22-M7 (assembly GCF_037083785.1). Classification (NCBI taxonomy): domain Bacteria; kingdom Pseudomonadati; phylum Pseudomonadota; class Alphaproteobacteria; order Rhodobacterales; family Roseobacteraceae; genus Roseovarius; species Roseovarius sp. D22-M7. Next base: position 98,798 of record NZ_JBAPKY010000001.1, on the reverse strand, counting down.
GGCCTGACCGCCGCCCACAGGCTTGCAAGCCCGCGAAAAAATGTCAAAAATACAACATAGTCCCTGTCAAGGGCCTCGTTTCACTGGACCCGAGAGGGGGGCTTGGGTACTCTTTGTCCCAAACGGGGCGTCAACGATCCCGACCCAGAGGCAGTATCACATGTTTCCCGAGCGGTTTGCGAACCTACCGGCCTATGCGTTTCCGCGCCTGCGCGCCCTGCTGGACGCGCATGTGCCCGGCGGCGATGTCGTGCACATGACCATCGGCGAGCCGCGTCACGCCTTCCCGCCCTGGATCACCGAGATCATCGCCCGCAACGCCGAAGGATTCGGCAAGTACCCCGTCAACGAGGGGATGCCGGCGCTGCTGGAGGCTGCCACCGACTGGATCGCACGGCGCTACGGCGTGACGCTGGATCCGGGAAGCCGGGTGATGGCGCTGAACGGGACGCGCGAGGGGCTGTACAACGCCATGATGGCGCTTTGTCCCGAAACGAAGAACGGGCAGGCGCCGCTGGTGCTGGTGCCGAACCCGTTCTACCAGGTCTACATGGTAGCCGCCCTCAGCGTGGGCGCGACGCCGGTCTTTTTGAACGCCACCGAGACGACCGGGCATCTGCCGGATTTCGACGCGGTGCCGGCGGATGTGCTGGACCGCACGGGCGTGGTCTACCTGTGCTCGCCCTCGAACCCGCAGGGGGCGGTGGCCAGCCGCGCCTACTGGGCGCATCTGATCGGGCTGGCCGAGCGCCACGATTTCCGCATCTTCGCGGATGAATGCTATTCCGAGATCTACCGCGAGACGCCGCCCGTGGGTGTCATGCAGGTGGCCGAGGAGATGGGCGCCGACCCCGAGCGGATCGTGGCGTTTCACAGCCTGTCGAAGCGGTCGAACCTGCCGGGGTTGCGGTCGGGCTTCGTGGCGGCGGGTCCCAAGAGCATCGCGGCTTTGAGGCAGCTGCGCAATTACGCAGGCAGCCCGCTGCCGATGCCGCTGCAACATGCCGCGGCCGCGGTCTGGGCCGACGAGGATCACGTGGTCGAGAACCGCCGGCTATATGCCGAGAAATACGCGGTGGCCGACGAGATCCTGGGCGGCGTTCCCGGCTACCTGAGCCCCGAGGCGGGGTTCTTCCTGTGGTTGCCGGTCGCGGATGGCGAGGCGGCGGCGCTGCGGCTGTGGCAAGAGACCGGCGTGCGGGTGCTGCCCGGCGCATATCTTGGCCAGCCGGTCGAGGGCGTCAATCCCGGCGCCGGGTATATCCGCGTGGCGATGGTGGCTCCGAAAGACGAGATGGCGCGCGGGCTGACCGCCTTGCGCGACTGTCTCTACCGATGAGCGAGGACGAGGGACGACATGGCATATCAGACCCGCGGGCGTGACCCGTTTCTGGACCCCGGCACCGCGCAGATGATCGAGAGGCGCGGCAAGGAATTGCTGGGCCTCGTGCTGATCGCGCTCGGCGCGGCGGCAGCGGCGATGGTGATGTCCTACACGCCCGAGGATCCGAGCTGGATGTCGGCGACCGACGCGCCCGTGCAGAACCTGACGGGCCGCATCGGGGCCGCGATCGCGGCGCCTCTCTTCATGATCCTCGGCTGGGGGGCGTGGGGCCTCGCGGTGGTGCCGGCGGTCTGGGGGCTACGGCTGGCCGCGCATCTGGGCGAGGCGCGGGTCACCGGCCGGCTGATCTTCGCGCCGATCTGGCTGGCGCTGCTGTCGATGTATGCCGCGACGCTGGCCCCGGGGCCGGAGTGGGCCGCGAGCCACAGTTTCGGGCTGGGGGGCCTCTTCGGGGATACCGTGCTGGGTACCGTGCTGGGGGTGCTGCCGGTGGGCGCGGGCCTTGGGCTGAAGCTTTTGTCGGGGATCATGGGCGTCGCGGTCGTGGGCTTCGGCGCTTTCGTGCTGGGCTTCACCCGCCCCGAGCTGCAGCGCATCGGGCGGTTCCTGCTGCTGGGGGTGGTGGTCGCCTATGCCGGGCTGCTGCGGGGACTTGGCCTTGGCGCGAAGGGCACCTTGCGGGTCGGTCAGAAGCTGCGCGACCGCCGCGCCGCGCGGCGCGCGCAGGCCGCAGATGCGGTGTTCGACGACGACGTGGTCGACGCCCCGCGCGTGCGCCGCGCCGAGCCGAGCCTGCGCGGCACCACCGCCGCCGGCGGCGCGCCCGCCCCGCAGGACGACGACGCCGAGCGCGGCGGCTTCCTGTCGCGGATGCCGGGGCTGCTTCGCAAGCCCCTGCCAGAGCCGGAACTGGTCGAGACCGGGGAGTACATGGGCGAGACCGATCCGCCCGAGGCCGACCGCATCAAGGCGCGGATATCGGACGTGATCCGCACGCGGGCGCGGCAGAACCCCGCCCTGCGCACCGAGGAGATCGCACCGCTGACCAAGGGGCGCGGCCGCGGGCCCGATCCAACGATCCTCGGCGGTGCGGCGCATGATGCGCTGCCGCCCGAGCCGCCGCTGACCGCGAACGTGGCCGAGGTGTCGCCGTGGCAGCCCGAGGCCGAGGATGACATGGTCATGGACGACATGGACGCCCCGCCGGCCGAGACCGGGCAGATCCGGCCCCCCGTCGCCGAGCCGCGCAAGGTCGTCCAGAACCCGCCGCGCAAGCCGGCGCAGCCCTCGGCCCGCGCGCGGGCCGAGGCGCAGCCAGACCTGAAATTTGCCGAGGATGACGGGCCGGACTACGAGTTGCCGCCGCTGTCCCTGCTGGCCGATCCGGCCAATATCACCCGCCATCACCTGAGCGACGAGGCGCTGGAGCAGAACGCGCGGATGCTGGAAAACGTCCTCGAGGATTACGGCGTCAAGGGCGAGATCGTCAGCGTGCGCCCCGGCCCGGTGGTGACCATGTACGAGCTGGAGCCCGCGCCGGGCCTGAAAGCGTCGCGCGTGATCGGGCTGGCCGATGACATCGCGCGGTCCATGGCGGCGCTGTCGGCGCGCGTCTCGACCGTGCCGGGGCGGTCGATCATCGGGATCGAGCTGCCCAATGACGAGCGCGAAACGGTCGGCTTTCGCGAGATCCTGTCGAGCCGCGCCTATGGTGACGGCATGCAGAAACTGCCGCTGGCGCTCGGCAAGGATATCGGTGGCGACCCGATGGTCACCAACCTTGCCAAGATGCCGCATCTGCTGATCGCGGGGACCACCGGCTCGGGCAAGTCGGTGGCGATCAACACGATGATCCTGTCGCTGCTTTACAAGCTGACGCCCGACGAGTGCCGGCTGATCATGATCGACCCCAAGATGCTGGAACTTTCGGTCTATGACGGAATCCCGCATCTGCTGTCGCCGGTCGTGACAGACCCCAAGAAGGCCGTGGTCGCGCTGAAATGGGTGGTCGCCGAGATGGAGGACCGCTACCGCAAGATGTCGAAGATGGGCGTGCGCAACATCGACGGCTACAATGGCCGGGTCGCCGAGGCGCTGAAGAAGGACGAGATGTTCAGCCGCACGGTGCAGACGGGTTTTGACGACGACACCGGCGAGCCGGTCTTCGAGACGGAAGAATTCGCGCCCGAGAAGATGCCCTACATCGTGGTCATCGTCGACGAGATGGCCGACCTGATGATGGTCGCCGGCAAGGAGATCGAGGCCTGCATCCAGCGCCTCGCGCAGATGGCGCGGGCCTCCGGCATCCACCTGATCATGGCGACGCAGCGCCCGTCGGTGGATGTCATCACCGGCACGATCAAGGCGAACTTCCCGACGCGGATCAGCTTTCAGGTGACCTCGAAGATCGACAGCCGCACGATCCTGGGTGAAATGGGCGCCGAGCAGCTACTGGGCATGGGCGACATGCTGTATATGGCCGGGGGCGGCAAGATCACGCGGTGCCACGGCCCGTTCGTCAGCGACGACGAGGTCGAGGACGTGGTGCGCCACCTCAAGGCCTACGGACCGCCCTCTTACGAGCATCGCGTGCAGGAAGGCCCCAAGGAGGGCGACGCCGGCAATGTCGACGCCGTTCTGGGCCTGTCGACGGGCGGCAACACCGATGGCGAGGACGCGCTTTACGATCAGGCGGTGGCGATCGTCGTCAAGGATCGCAAATGCTCGACCTCCTACGTGCAGCGCAAGCTCGCCATCGGCTACAACAAGGCCGCGCGGCTGGTCGAGCAGATGGAGGACGAAGGCGTCGTCAGCGCCGCCAACCATGTCGGCAAGCGCGAGGTGCTGGTGCCCGAGCCGCAATAAGGCGCGCGCGGCCTGCACCTTGCGTGTCGGATCAACGGTCGATCGGACTGGTATTCCTGCCGGGGATCTCGAACAGGTCGTTCGACAGTTGCATGCCGGTTTGCAGATCGCCGAGGATCACGGTCGTGCTGCTGCCATTGCCGTCATGAATCACCCATTGCCGCAACTCCACCGGGTCGCGGGTGAACACCAGGTCGATGCTGCCGTAGTCCGGGTTGTCGGGATCCTGCGCGCGCACCGTGGTCGAGGTGGCGTCGCTGCCATGGCCGACGACCATCCGCTCTCGCGTCAGGTCCACGTTGCGCGCGAGGATGATCTTCAGCGGCGTGCGGTGCAGCGGGTAGCCCTGCTTTTCGTTCGAGCGCGGGTCGATGATCCCCACCGTGTCGCCATCGGCCACGACAAGCGCGTCGTTGGGCGGATCGTATTCGAACCGCACGCGGCCCGGCCGCTTGAGCAGGATCTGCCCGGTGCTGAGCGAGCCGTCATCGTTGACCTGCGTGAATTCGCCCTTGGCGGTCTCGAGGTCATTGAGATAATTCGAGATTTCGGCCAGTGACAGCTTTTGCGCCGCGGCCGGCACGGTCATCGCCGCCAGAAGCACGGGGACCGTCAGGATTCGCATCATGTTCATGACTTTCAGATATGACGTCACCCGCGGGAATTCACCAGCCCGCGGCATCAATTCGGCGTGTGGCGGTGAAAGATCGCCGATCCGCTCCGCCGGGGCCCGCGCCGCGCGACGGTGCCGGCCTTGTGCCGGGGGGCGCGGGGTGACTATAGGTGGATGAAAACGCAGGAATGGCATGCAGATCGCACTTCACGCAGGGGCCCACGCGACCGACGAGGACAGGCTGATCGCCTGCCTGCGCAGGAACACGTCCGCGCTGGCGCGCGCCGGGGTCGGGGTGCCGCCGCCGGCGAGCTACCGCAAGCTGTTGCGCGACATTCTCAACAGCGCCGGCGAGGCGGGGCTGGCGCCGGGGGCCCGCGAGATGGTGCTCGACGCGATCGGCGAAACCGATGGCGTGGCGCGGCTGGTGCTGTCGAACCCAGGCTTCTTCGGCACCGAGAAGATGGCGCTGTCGGGGGCGCGGCTTTATCCCGCGGCCGAGGCGCGGCTGGGGCTTCTGCGGCAGGTCTTCGAAGGCGACGAGGTGGCGCTGTTTCTGGGGCTGCGCGACCCGGCGATGTTCCTGCCCGCGCTGCTGGAAGGCACGCCCTTCGCCAATGTCGACGGGCTGATGCGCGGCGGCGCGCCGGAGGATCTGCGCTGGTCGGACCTCGTGGCGCGGATCCGCGATGCGTTTCCCGACATGGACATCACCGTCTGGTGCAACGAGGACACGCCGGTGATCTGGGCCCGCATCCTGCGCGAGATCGCCGGGGTCGACGCCTCCTTGGGGCTCGAGGGCGCGGATGCGCTGCTGTCGGAGATCATGACGCCGGCAGGGTTCCGGCGGCTCGAAGAATACCGCACCGCGCATCCCGGGATGACCGAGGCGCAGGATCAGCGCGTGATCGCCGCCTTTCTCGACAAGTACGCGGACGCGAACGCGGTCGAGATCGAGCTGGACGTGCCCGGCTGGGATGCCGCGGTGATCGACCGGCTGACCGGGATCTACGATGCCGACATAGGCGAGATCCGGCGGATCGACGGTGTCCGGGTGCTGGCACCCTGAGGGGGGCCGCGACGGCTTCACCCTTGGCGTTCGACGCGCTACACGTGCCGCATCCGCAAGCAGGAGAGACCATGCCCGAACCCGTTGTCCTTTGCATCCTCGATGGCTGGGGCCTGAGCGAGCGCGGCGAGGCGAACGCGCCGCACCTGGCGCGGACCCCGAATGTCGACCGGCTGATGCGGACCTGCCCGCAGGCGACGCTGACCACGCACGGCCCCGATGTCGGGCTGCCGCGCGGGCAGATGGGCAATTCCGAGGTCGGCCACACCAATATCGGCGCGGGCCGGGTGGTGGCGATGGACCTGGGCCAGATCGACCTCGCGATCGAGGATGGCAGCTTTGCCGACAGCGACGCGCTGCAGCGCTTCATCGCGCAGTTGCAGCACAGCGGCGGGCGCGCGCACCTGATGGGGCTGGTCTCGGATGGCGGGGTGCACGGGCATGTCGCGCATATCGTCGCCGCCGCAAAGGAGATCCGCGCGGCCGGCGTCCCGGTGGTGCTGCACGCGATCACCGACGGGCGCGACGTCGCGCCGCGATCCGCGCGCAGCCACCTCGCGGGGCTGATCGAGGCGTTGCCCGACGACGTGCGCATCGTGACCGTGACCGGGCGCTATTTCGCGATGGATCGCGACAATCGCTGGTCGCGCGTGCAGGAGGCCTATGAGGCGATGGTCGCCGGCAAAGGGCTGCGCGCCCGCGATGCCCGAAGTGCTGTGACCAACGCCTATGCGCGGTCGGAAAGTGACGAGTTCATCGCCGCCACGGTGATCGGAGATTACGACGGCGTGGCGGCGGGCGATGGCCTCTTCTGCCTGAATTTCCGCGCCGACCGGTCGCGCGAGATCCTGCAGGCGATGGCCGATCCCGATTTCGACGCCTTCGCGCGCGACGTGGTGCCCGACTGGGCCGCGACGCTTGGCATGGTGCAATATTCGGACGCGCATGACGTGTGGTTCGACACGGTGTTTCCGCCGCGCGACATCGTCAACACGCTGGGGGCGTGGGTGGCGCGGCACGGGCTGAGGCAGTTCCACCTCGCCGAGACCGAGAAATACCCGCATGTGACCTTCTTCCTGAATGGCGGCAAGGAGCCCCCCGAGGAGGGCGAGGCGCGCTACATGGCCGCCTCGCCCGATGTCGCGACCTACGATCTGCAGCCCGAGATGTCGGCCGCCGAGGTCACCGATCAACTGGTCGCCGCGATCGCCGACGGCTACGACCTGATCGTGGTGAACTACGCCAATCCCGACATGGTCGGCCATACCGGCGACCTGGAGGCCGCCATCGCCGCCTGCGAGGCGGTGGATGCCGGTCTCGGCCGGGCGCTGGAGGCGCTGGAGGACGCGGGCGGGGCGATGATCGTCACCGCCGATCACGGCAATTGCGAGGTGATGGTCGATCCCGAGACCGGCGGGCCGCATACCGCGCACACGCTGAATCCGGTGCCGGTCATCCTTGTGGGCGGGCCCGCGGGCGCGCGGCTGCGGACGGGCGGCCGGCTTGCCGATCTGGCGCCGACCCTGCTGGCGCTGATGGGACTGCCGCAGCCCGAGGAAATGACCGGCGAGAGCCTGCTGTCGTGAGGTGGTGCTTGCATTGCCGCGATACCCTTTGCAAGGTGGCGACGACGGCACGGCCCGATTGGTGATCGCCCTCGCACCGGCGGCGGGTGCCCAAAAGCGCCGGACGTGCTATATCACGCGTGGAAGCGTCGATTCACCGGTGGACCGGCCCGAGACGGTTCACGCCCGACCAAAAGACACCCGACAAGGAAGAGTGAGACATGAAGAAATTCCTGATGGCCGCAGCGATCGGCATCGTGACCGGGGCGGTCGCGACGACGCAGGTGGCGGCCCCGCTGCTTGCCCAGCAGAACGACGACTCGAGCAGCGTCTACGAGCAGCTCGATCTGTTCGGCGACATCTTCGAGCGGATCCGCGCGCAATATGTCGAGGAGGTCGAGACCGACGAACTGATCGAGGCGGCGATCAACGGCATGCTGACCTCGCTCGATCCGCATTCGAGCTACCTGTCGCCGGATGACGCCGAGAACATGCAGGTGCAGACCCGCGGCGAGTTCGGCGGCCTCGGGATCGAGGTGACGCAGGAGGACGGCTTCGTCAAGGTGGTGTCGCCGATGGACGGCACCCCCGCCGATCAGGCCGGGATCGAGGCGGGCGATTACATCACCCATGTCGATGGCGAAAGCGTGCTGGGCCTGACCCTCAACGACGCGGTCGACCTGATGCGCGGGCCGGTGGGCAGCGAGATCGTGATCACCGTGGTCCGCGAGGGCCGGGCCGAGCCGTTCGACGTGTCGATCATCCGCGACACGATCGAGCTGACGGCGGTGCGCGCGCGCACCGAGCGCGACACGGTCGTGCTGCGCGTCACCACGTTCAACGACAACACCTATCCAAACCTGGAATCGAGCCTTGAAGAGCAGGTCGAGAAGATCGGCGGCATGGACCAGGTCAGCGGCGTCGTTCTTGACCTGCGCAACAACCCGGGCGGTCTTCTGTCGCAGGCGATCAAGGTCGCGGACGCGTTCCTCGACAAGGGCGAGATCGTCAGCACCCGCGGCCGCGAGCCGCAGGACGGCGACCGGTTCAACGCCACGCCCGGCGACCTCGCCGAGGGCAAGCCCATCGTGGTGTTGATCAATGGCGGCTCTGCCAGCGCGTCGGAGATCGTGGCGGGCGCGCTTCAGGACCACAATCGCGCCATCGTCGTGGGCACCAAGAGCTTCGGCAAGGGATCGGTGCAGACGGTCATGCCGCTGCGCGGCAACGGTGCGATCCGGCTGACCACGGCGCGGTACTACACGCCGTCGGGCCGGTCGATCCAGGCGCTCGGGGTCAGCCCGGACATCCTTGTCACGCAGCCCTCGCGCAGCGACGACACCGCCGAAGACGAAGAGACGACGCCGCGCCCCGGACGGTCCGAGAACGATCTGCGCGGACGTCTGAGCAACGACAGCCTCAGCGAGGAGGAACGGCGCCAGATCGAGGAGGACCGAAAGCAGGCCGAGGAAGCGGCGAAGCTGCGTGAAGAGGATTACCAACTGGCCTATGCCGTGGATATCCTGCGCGGCCTGTCGGTGATGGGCGGCAACGGGAACTGATTGCGCAAAAAAACGAAAAGAACGGCCCGCCGACGGTACCGTCGGCGGGCCGTTTTCTATCGGAGCAAAGCCCGGGATGGCCCCGGGACGGCCCGGGGGATCAGGCCGGGGTCGCGTTCAGGACGCGCCCTTTTCCAGCGCATCGATCCGCGCCTTGAGGGCCTCGTTTTCCTCGCGCGCCTTCTGGGCCATCGCCCGCACCGCGTCGAATTCCTCGCGCGTGACGAAGTCGCGATCGGCAAGCCAGCGGTCGATCATCGACTTCATCGCGGTCTCGGCCTCGTCGCGCGCGCCCTGCGCCACGCCCATGGCATTGGTCATCAACTGGCTGATATCGTCGAACATCTTGTTGCGGGTCTGCATGGCGTCGCCTCTGTCATTGGTTCACGTCCCAACATATGGCGTCGGGGCGGGGATTCACAAGGTTGACTTTCCGCGCGGCGCACGGGCAGAGAGGCGGCGATGCAGGCCGCGATCCCCTTTCCCGAGATGACCCCCGAGATCTTCTCGATCTCGCTGTTCGGCATGGAATTCGCGTTGCGCTGGTACGCGCTGGCCTATATCGTGGGCATCGTCATCGGCTGGCGGCTGGTGACCGCAAGCGTCCGCCGTCCCGTGCTGTGGCCCCGCCAGACCGCGCCGATGGACGCACGGGCGGTCGAGGATCTGCTGACCTGGGTGATCGTCGGCGTGATCCTGGGGGGCCGGCTGGGCTATGTGGCGTTCTACCAGCCGGGCTATTACCTTGCCAATCCGGGCCAGATCCTGGCCGTCTGGCAGGGCGGCATGGCGTTTCACGGCGGGCTTCTGGGCGTTGTGCTGGCGGTGATCGCGTTCTCGTGGCGGCGCGGCATCCGCTGGCTGAGCGTGGCCGACGTGCTGTGCATGGTCACCCCCGTCGGGCTGCTGCTGGGCCGGATCGCCAATTTCATCAACGCAGAGCTTTGGGGCCGGCCAACGGACCTGCCCTGGGGCGTGGTGTTTCCCGGAGCCGCGGCGCAGGATTGCCCCGGCGTGGCGGGGCTGTGCGCGCGCCATCCCTCGCAGCTATACGAGGCGGCGCTTGAAGGGCTGATCCTGGGCGCGGTGCTGCTCTGGCTGGGCTGGCGGCGCGGGGCGCTGCGGGTTCCGGGCACGCTGACCGGCGTGTTCTTCGCCGGCTACGGGGTCGCGCGCTTCGCGGTGGAATTCGTGCGCCAGCCCGATGCGCAGTTCATCGGCCCCGGCAACCCGCTGGGGCTGGCGTGGCATGTCGGCGGCTGGGGGCTGACCATGGGGCAGATCCTGTCGTTGCCGATGATCGTGTTCGGGATCGGGATGATCGCATGGGCGCGGCGGGCGCGACCGGCGTGAGCGCCCTTCGGCGTCATATCGCGGCGCGGATCGCCGCCACCGGGCCGATGACCGTCGCCGACTACATGGCGACCTGCCTGATGCATCCCGAGATGGGGTATTACGCGACGCGCGATCCGTTCGGCGCGCAGGGCGATTTCACCACCGCGCCCGAGATCAGCCAGATGTTCGGTGAACTGATCGGCCTGTGCCTGGCGCAGACCTGGCTGGACCAGGGCCAGCCCGCGCCGTTCCTGCTGGCGGAACCGGGGCCGGGGCGCGGCACGCTGATGGCCGATATCCTGCGCGCCACGAAGGGCGTGCCGGGCTTTCACGCCGCGGCGCACGTGCACCTGGTCGAGACGTCGAGCGCCCTGCGCGCGGTGCAGGCGCGGACATTGGGACGGGACGACGTGACATGGCACGACACGGTCGGGGATCTGCCCGACGCGCCGCTTTACCTGATCGCCAACGAATTCTTCGACGCGTTGCCGATCCGCCAATTCCAGCGCGATGGCGACGGCTGGCGCGAGCGCCTCGTGGCGCTGCGCGAGGGTGCCCTGACCTTCGCGCTTGGCGCGCCGGTGGCGCCGCCGGACCTGGCCCATCGGGTGGCCGACACGAAGCCCGGCGACATCGTCGAGACCTGTGCGCCGGGCTGTGCCATCGCCGCCGAGATCGGCGGACGCATCGCGGCGCATGGCGGCGCGGCGCTGATCGTCGATTACGGCGGCTGGCGGTCGCTTGGCGATACGTTGCAGGCGGTGCGGCAGCAGGCGCCCGCCGATCCGCTGGAGAGCCCGGGCGAGGCAGACCTGACCGCGCATGTGGATTTCGAGGCGCTGGCGCAGGCCGCCGCACCCGCCGCGCATGCGCCGCCGATCGCGCAGGGCGCGCTTCTGGCGCGGCTGGGGATCGCGGCGCGCGCCGAGGCGCTGGCGCGCAACCTGGACGGGGCGGCGCGCGAAAGCCACCTCGCCGCGTTTCGACGCTTGACCGACCCGGCGGAAATGGGGACGCTCTTCAAGGTGCTCGCGCTTCACCCCTCGGCGGCCGCACCGCCGCCCGGAACGGACCCATGACGCTGGAAATCCTGACCTCTGACAGCCTCGCGCCGCTGCGTCATGGCTTTTTCACCCGCCGCGGCGGGGCGTCGTCGGGGGTGTTCGCGGGTCTGAATTGCGGGCTCGGATCCTCGGACCAGACCGAGATCGTGATGATCAACCGCGCCCGCGTGGCCCGCGCCATGGAGGTCGCCGCCGACAACATCGTCACCGTGCACCAAGTGCATTCGGCCGAGGTCGTGCACCTCACCGGGCCGGTGGCCGAGCGGCCGCGCTGCGACGGGATGGTCACCGCGACGCCGGGGCTGGCCCTTGGTGTGTTGACGGCCGACTGCCAGCCGGTGCTGTTCGCCGATGCCCGCGCGCAGGTCATCGGCGCCGCGCATGCCGGCTGGCGCGGGGCGCTCGACGGCGTGCTCGAGACGATGGTGGCGGCGATGGAGGGGCTGGGCGCGGTTCGCGGCGACATCACCGCGGTGATCGGCCCGTCGATCAGCCAGGCGGCCTACGAGGTGGGCCCCGAGTTCATCGAGGCGTTCCTCGACGCGGATCCCGACAATGCGCGGTTCTTCGCCAATGGCCGCGACGGGCGCTACCAGTTCGATCTGCCCGCCTTCGGGCTGCACCGTTTGCGGCAGGCCGGGGTGGGACTGGCCGAGTGGACGCGCCATTGCACCTACGAGGACGCGGCGCGGTTCTATTCCTACCGGCGCACCACCCATGCGGGCGAAGCCGATTACGGGCGGCAGATCTCGGCCATTCGGCTGTGACGCGGCGGGGGCAGGATCGAATCGTCATCCGGCCCGCATGCCGCGCATTCAGGACGCGCGCGATTGTGGCGTGATTGTTCGAGCCGGGCGCATGATACCGGGGGCGACCCGTGATTATCCGCCGGATAGATCAAATATCCTCTAAAATTTGACGCAATAGCGATCCTTCTGCGATTCTCGAACCACTAACGGCGGGATCTGTTCGACCTGTCGCTGCCGGCGCACACCGCCGAGGTTTTGAATGCGGAAATTTAAGGGGTACATATCATGACGAGTGAACGCTTCGCACCACGCCGGGCTACATCGCTGCGCAGGGATGTCCTGCAGATCCCGTCCTTTGGTCCGACGCGCAAGTTCCGCGCGCTCTGGCTCGACAGTCGTGGCGATGTCCACGAGGCCGAGCAGACCGCGCCGGCCAGCGTTCTGTTCGACGCGGCACACTCGGCCTTCGCGCGCGGCACGCTGATCACCACCGCAAGCGGGCCGATCGCCATCGAGGACCTGCTGCCCGGCGACCGGGTGGTCACTGCCGAGCACGGAGCGCAATCGGTACTCTGGATCGGGTCGATGACGCTGGCCGCCTCCACGGGGCAGGCCGACGGCCCCTGCCGCCTCACGCGGATCATGACGGATGCCTTCGACGCGATGCGGCCGATCTCGGACCTGATGGTGGGGCCGGGGGCGCGGTTCCTGTCGTATCCGCGCCATCTGCGCGCCCGGTTCGGGAACGATCCCGTTCTGACGCCGGCGCATGCGATGAAGGACGGGATGCAGATCATCGACGTCTTCCCGCGGCATCCCGTGACGCTTTATCACCTGTGCCTCGAGACCCACGGGATCGTCAGCGCCAACGGCATGCAGACCGAGAGCTTCCACCCCGGGGCCGGTTTCGAGCGCGGGCTCGACAAGGCCACGCTGGAGCAGTTCCTGGGCCTTTTCCCGCATGTCGACGCGCCGCGCGATTTCGGGCCGCTGGCGCATATGCGGCTGCCGCTCGACACGCCGGACGCGCTGGACATCTGATACCCGGGCGCCCTGCCCTGACGCCCGACGCCCTGCCTGCGCGACGAATTGCGGCTTTTCCGTGATGTCATGCCGGGGCATGCTGCGCGCAGTTCGGCAAGGCGGGGGCGATCACATGCAAAGGCTGGGGATTGGTGCCATCTTCCTGGCCCTGACGGCAGGCGCCGCGTGGGCGCATGCCGCCGACCAGGGCTTCGTCTTGCTTTTGCCGACGGATGTCTACATCGCCGCCGGCGGGATCACCGTGGCGCTGACCGTGGCGCTGCTGGCAGTGCTGCCTGCCGGTGTCGCGCGCGCGCTGTTCCGGCCCGCCATGTTGACGCGCCGTCCGGCCTCGCCGCGGCACGCGACCAGCCTTTTGGTCACCGCGATCCTTCTCTGGCTGATCTGGCGCGGCCTCGCCGCGTCGCGCGATCCGATGGCCAACCCGATGACGCTGTCGGTCTGGGTGGTGTTCTGGATCGCGCTGGTCAGCCTGCAGGGGATCTTCGGCGATCTCTGGCGCAGCCTCAACCCGTGGACCGGCGCCGCGGCGCTTGTGCGCCGGATGACCGGGTGGCGCGCGCCGCTGCGCTACCCGCGCGCCCTTGGACACTGGCCCGGCGTGGGGGGATTCCTCGCCTTCGCAGGGTTCCTGCTGGCCGATCCCGCGCCTGCCGACCCTGCGCGTCTGGCAGCGGCGGTCGGCGGGTACTGGGCGCTTACCATGGGCGCGGTGCTGCTGTTCGGCGCGCCGTGGCTGGTTCGCGCCGAGGGGATCACGCTTCTGATGCGCAGCTATGCGCGGATGGGGGTCTTCGGGCGCGCGCGCGGGCGGCTGGCGGTCGGGCTGCCGGGCTGGCGGATCCTTGCGGCACCGGTTCCGTCGTTGGGATTGGCGGTGCTGATGCTGGCGCTTCTTGCCAGCGGCAGTTTCGACGGCCTCAACGAGACCTTCCTGTGGATCGGCCTGCTGGGCCACAACCCGCTGGAATTTCCCGGCCGCTCGGCGGTGATCTGGCCCAACCTGCTGGGCCTCATGGCGGCGAACGCGGCGCTGGTCGCGGTGCTGGCGGGGTTCCTGTGGATGGGGGACCGGCTGGCCGGCGGCCATGTGCCGCTGCGGGTGCTGCTATGCCGGTATGCGCCGACGATGCTGCCCATCTCTCTGGCCTATCACATTTCGCATTACCTCACGAGTTTCCTTATGGACGGGCAATACGTGCTGGCCTGGCTGGCCGACACGCTTGGTGCCGGCCATGTGCATGTCAGCGCGGGATTTCTCGCCACGCCCGGAACCGTGCGGGCGATCTGGATGACGCAGGCCGGGGTCGTGGTCGCGGGCCACGTGATCGCCATCCTGCTGGCGCATGCCATCGCCGTGCGCACGGGCCGGGGCACTTGGCGCGCCACGCTGTCGCAGGCGCCGCTGGCGGTATTCATGATCGGCTACACCGTGCTGGGACTGTGGCTTCTGGCCGCGCCGCGCGGTGCCTGAGCGTCAAGGGGCTGGACATGCGCCCCCCTGTTGCGCAAGTTGCGCGCGACCGGGCCAGAAGGGCCCCGCCTGACCGATCGGAGGATCATGTCATGACGCAGTTCAAAACCCCGACCCGGCGCGCCGTTCTCGGGACGCTGGCCGGTGGCGCCGCGGCCGCCGCGCTGCCGCTTTCGGCGCGCTATACCCATGCCCAGAGTGCCGCCCCGATACGGATCGGATTTCAGCAGCACCGCACCGGCATCGGCGCCGCCTACGGGCGTTGGTACGGTCGCGCGACCGACGCCGCGCTGGAGAAGATCAACGCCGAGGGTGGCATAGGCGGCCGGCCCGTCGAGATCATCGCCGAGGATGACGGCACCGACCCCAAGCGCGGCGCCGAGGTGGTCGAGAAATTCGCCAACCGCCACAACTGCGACGTCGTGCTGGGGCCGCTTTTTTCCAATGTCGTGACCGGATCGGCCCCGCGCGCGGGCGAGTTGAAGATGCCCTATTTCGTGGTCTCGGAAGGCACGCATGTGTCCTCGGGCGCGCTCAACCGCTACACGCTGCAGCCCGGCATCACCGACGTCAAAAGCCAGGTCATCGCCATGGCGCCGTTCATCACCGGCACGCTCGGCAAGAAGGTGACGATGATCTTTCCCGATTACGGGTTCGGCTACGATCACCGCGACGCGCTTGGCCCGGCGATCGAGGCGCAGGGCGGCGAGATCCTGGCGAAGATCGCCATCCCGCCCTCGGAGACCTCGTTCACCCGCTATTTCCCGAAGATCCCGCGCGACACAGAGGTGCTCTATCACGTGATGGTCGGGCCGGCGGTGCTGACCTTCGTCAAGGAGCTGGGCGAGTTCTTCGGCGGGCGCGGGCCCGAGCTTTTCGGCTTCATCGACAGTCTCGAGGCGGTGGCGATCGACAGCCCGGGGCTGGAATTCCTCGAGGGCAGCCATTTCTGGGAAGGCATGTGCCGCCACCAGCAGGCCGATGAAAGCCCGCACGAGACCACGTACCGCGCCGCCGTCGGCGTGGACGACCGCGGCGCGTCGGTGAACGATCCTGCGGATGTGTCGACCTACGGGCACATGTTCGGCTGCTGGGAGACGCTGCACGTCATCAAGGCCGGCATGGAGGCCGCAGGGTATCGCGGGCCAGAGGACCGCGCGGCGCTGATCGAAGCGGTCGAGGCGATGGAGGAGATCCCCGAAAGCCTCGATCATCCGCAGGGCCCCAAGCGGTTCAACGGCCGGACGCACCAGGTCTTCGGGCGGCAGTTCATCACGCAGTTGCAGGACGGGTATCTGAAGCGCGTGCACACGACCCCCATCGACGCGTCGATCTATCCCGATGCGGTCGATTACACGCAGCGGCCGTTCTGACATGCGGTGTATCGCACTTGTCGCGGCGCTGCTGCTGGCGGCGTGCGGTGCGCCGCCGCCCCCGCCGCAGCCGGACGAGGTCAGCAGGCTTGCCGCTGCGATCCGCGCCCTCGGGCCGGAGGTCGACGCAGAGGAAGCCGCACGCGCCGCGCGCGTGACCTACACCCATACCGCAACGCTGGCCCGCCAGTACCGGATCACCGACCCGCCGATCGTGCACAACACCAAGGTCAACATGGGGCTGAAGCCGCGCGGTCTGTGCTGGCACTGGGCGCGCGACATCGAGGACCGTCTGAAGGCCGAGGAGTTCCAGACGCTCGAGATGCACCGCGCCATCGCCGATCCCGACAACGCCCTTCTGCTGGAACACAGCACCGCCATCATCAGCGCGCAGGGTGACAGCTTCAACAAGGGCATCGTACTCGATCCTTGGCGCGAGGGCGGGCGGCTGACATGGGTGCCCACTGCGCAGGACGACGAGTATGACTGGGAAGCGCGCAGCGCCGTAATGGCCCGCAAGCTGGAACGCGCGCATGGCCAGACCGTGACCGTGACCGATGATCAGCGCCTGCTGGTGGCCGGGCGGGAATACGTGCCGCAATGATCCGGCCCGCCTGATGGATCTTGGCCCCTACCTGATGCTCGCGACGCTGGAGGGCGCCGTGACCGCGGCGGTGCTGGCGCTGACCGCCGTGGGGCTCAGCCTGGTGTTCGGGGTGATGCGGGTGGTCAACATCGCGCATGGCGAGTTCTTCATGCTGGGCGCGGTGCTGGCCTGGTGGATCGCGCAGATGGTGGGCGGACATGCCGCATGGGGTTTCGCCGCCGCCCTGATCGGAGCGCCGCTGATCGTCGGCGCGCTGGCGATGGCCGCCGACGTGACGATCCTCAAACGCCTGCATCACGACCCGGAACGGACCATCGTCGCCACCATCGGCCTGCTCTACATCCTGCAGCAACTGACGCTCATGGGGTTCGGCCCCGAGGCCCGCCCGGTCGAGGCGCCGTTCGACACGCGTCTCGCGATCCCGTGGCCGGAACACGGCCCCGACGGCTGGCAGATCGTCTGGCCCTGGGGGCTCGGCACCACGTCCTACAAGCTGGCGGTGATCGGGGCGGCCACGGCGATCCTGTGCGCGATATGGGCGGTGATGGCGCGCACCCGGTTCGGCCTCGTGATGCGCGCCACGCAAGCCGATCGCGAGATGGCCACGGCCTTCGGCATCCCCGTCGCACGGGTTTACGCGCTGACCTTCGGGCTGGGCGCGGGCCTTGCGGCGCTCGCGGGCGTGCTGATCGTGCCCATTCAGCAGGCGCATTACCTGATGGGGGCCGACCCGCTGCTTCTGTCGTTCATCGTGGTGATCATCGGCGGCCTTGGCAGCCTGCCCGGCACGGTGCTGGCGGCGGTGCTGATCGGTCTGTCGGACGGGATCATCTCGGTGTTCTTCTCACCCACGCTGGCCAAGATCCTGGCCACGCTGCTGGTCGCGCTGGTGCTGGTCTTCCGCCCGCAGGGGCTGTTCGGAAAGCGTCCGGCATGAGAGCCGGGCTGCTGCATCTGGCGCTGCTTGCGGCGCTGCTAGGGCTGCATTTCGTGCTGCCCGACTACCATCACGGCAACCTAGCGCGGATCCTGGTGTTGGCGTCCTTCGCCATGGGCTACAACATCCTGTTCGGCTACACGGGCCTGCTGAGCCTTGGGCATGCGCTTTATTTCGCGGCCGGGATGTACGGCACCGGGATGGCCGTGGAGCATCTCGGCTGGGGCGCCGGGCCGGCACTTGCCCTGGGCGTGGCGGCGGGCGCCGGGGTCTCGGGCGGGCTGGCCTTCCTCGCGCTGCGCACCAGCGGCGTCGCCTTCATGATCGTGACGCTGATGTTCGCGCAGGCCGGCGCGCTGACCATCTTGCATTTTTCCGAATGGACGGGTGGCGACGAGGGCTTCGTGATGCCGCAGGCCGGGCGCATGCTGTGGGGGCTGGACCTCAGCGATGCGGATATCCGCTACCTCGCGGCGCTGGTGCTGTTCTCGGTCTGCCTGAGCCTGAGCCTGTGGCTGGTGCGTACTCCCTTCGGACGGGTGCTGATCGCCATACGCGAGAACGAGGAGCGGGTGCGGATGCTGGGCTACGACCCCTTCGCGCACAAATACGGCGCGCTGGTGATCTCGGGCACGATGGCGGCAGCGGCCGGGGCGGCCTACGGCGTGCTCTTCGGCTACGTGGGCGCGAGCTTCGCCGAGGTGCAGTATTCGATCCTGCCGCTGCTTTACGTTCTTCTGGGCGGCGCGGGCACGGTGCTGGGGCCCTTCATCGGGACGCTCTTCATGTTCTACCTGATCGATCTGAGCTCCGACATCACCACCGCGCACATGCTGATCGCGGGGGTCGCGCTGGTGCTGCTGACGTTGTTCGCCCCGCAGGGGATCATGGGCGAGGTGCGGCGGCGGCTGTGGACAGGGATGCCGTGATGCTGCTGCAGGCGCGCGGGCTGACCAGGCGGTTCGAGGGGCTGCATGCCGTGCAGGGCGTCGATCTCGACCTGCCCGAGGGCGAGATCCGCGCGCTGATCGGCCCCAATGGCGCCGGCAAGACCACGCTGGTCGGGCTGATCTCCGGGCGGGTTTCCCCCGACGCGGGGCGCGTCACCTTCGACGGGCGCGACGTCACCCGCCTGCCCGCGCATCGCCGGATCGCGCTTGGCATGGGCTACACGTTCCAGATCACCTCTGTCTTCGGGCGGCTGAGCGTGGCCGAGAACGTGGGCCTCGCCGCGCGCCGCCACCGACGCGGCGCCGCGGCGCGGCAAGAGGTCGAGGACGCACTGGAGCGCGTGGGGCTGAGTGCGCAAGCCGGGGCCGAGGCGGGCGATCTGGCCTACGGGCACCAGCGGCTGCTGGAACTGGCCATGGGGATCGCGCAGCGCCCGCGCCTGCTGATCCTCGACGAGCCGACGCAAGGCTTATCCGATGGCGAGATCGCCGGGTTCGAGACGCTGATCCGCGAACTCGCGCGGACCACCACGATCCTGCTGATCGAGCACAACATGCGCGTGGTCACAGCGCTTGCGCAGCGAATCACGGTGCTTGACCGGGGCCGCGTGCTGGCAGAGGGGACGCCGGACGAGATCCATGCCGACGCCGCCGTGCAGGCCGCCTATCTGGGAGGGTCGCGCGATGCTGCACGTCGATAGCGTCGGCGCGGGCTACGGGCGCGCGCAAGTGCTGCGCGACGTCTCGATCCGGGTGGGCTTCGGCGAGATCCTGTGCCTGATGGGGCGCAACGGCGCGGGCAAGACGACGCTGATGCGCGCGATCATGGGGCTGTTGCCGCTGATCGCGGGCGCGGTGCGGCTGGAGAACACGAGCTTGAGCGATCTGCCCGCGCACAGGGTGCCGCGCGCCGGCATCGGCTACGTGCCGCAGGGGCGCCGGCTGTTCGCCGATCTCAGCGTGGCGGAGAACCTCGAGATCGGGCTGATGGCCGGCGGCGCGGGGGCCGCCTCGCGCGACGACGTGCTCGATCTGTTCCCGCGACTGCGTGACCGCCTGCGGCAACGCGCGCAAAGCCTGTCGGGCGGCGAGCAGCAAATGCTCGCCATGGCGCGCGCGCTGTGTCTCGCGCCCCGCGTGCTGCTGCTGGACGAGCCGACCGAAGGGTTGCAGCCGTCGATGGTCGACGCGATCCACGAGGTGATCCGCGCGATGCGCGCGCGCGGCGTCGCGGTTCTGCTGGTCGAGCACCGGGTGGATGCCGTGCTGTCGGTCGCGGACCGGGTGGCGTTTCTGGAAAACGGGCGCAACGGCCCGGTGATCGGCGTCGACACCCTGCGAGACGACCCGCGGCTCGCCGACCGGTATCTGGGCGTCTGAGGAAGGACGGCGCGGGGGCTGGCGGTCAGGGCAGGATCTGCAGCCACAGCCAGGCCGAGATCACCGTCAGACCGGTGGCGATCAGCACGCTGGAGGCCGCGACGCGCCGTGCATGGCCGTAGATATTGGCGAAGATATAGGCATTGATGCCGGGCGCCATCGCCGCCGTCACCACCGCCGCGCGCAGCGCGTCGACCGACAGCCCGAGGCTGCGGCCCAGCCCGTAGGTGATCAACGGATGCGCCACCAGCGACACCGCACAGACATAGAGGATCGTGCGCATGTCGCCTTCGGGGCGGTAGCGCACCAGCACGCCGCCCAACCCGAACAGCGCCGCAGGCAGCGCCGCGCGCACCATCAGGTCCACCGCGGCGTTGAACGGCCCGGGCAGAGGCAGCCCCGAGAGGTTGACCGCGAAGCCCGCGGCGATGCCCATGATCAGCGTGTTGGAGAACATTGCCCGCGCGACCTTGCCCGGCAGGTGCCGCCCCGCCTGCCCGCGCGCCTTGACGACCTCCATCACGGTGATCCCGATGCCGTAGCAGACCGGCGAATGGATCGCGATGATGGCGAAACTGGGCGACAGCGCATCCGCGCCATAAGCGCGTTCCATGATCGGCAGCCCCAGCAGGACCGAGTTGGAAAAGAGCCCGCAGAACCCGATGGCGACCGCATCCTCCCACGAGCGGCCAAAGAGGTACCGCCCGCCCAGAAGCCCCAGCACGAAGCCCGACACGGCGCCGGCGTAAAAGCTCGACAGCAGCCGCCATTCGAAGTTCTGCCCGAGATCGAGCCGCGCGATGGCCGCGAAAAGCAGGCAGGGGATGGCGAATTTCTGGGTGAAGGTCATCAGACCCTCGACGCCCGCATCGCTGAACCAGCCGCGCCAGACGGCGAGGTATCCGAACCCGATCACCAGAAAGACCGGCAGGATCACCTCGACCAGCGCCTGCACCGTGTCAGACCGTGTAGTGCAGCGTCATCCCGTCATGGGCCGGGGTGATATGTGCGGGCGTCTCGTCGGCGACGGTCCGGTGGTCCAGGTCGATATGCATGTTCGTCAGCACGGCGCGGCGGGGTGCTGCGCGCGCGATCCATTCGAGCGCCAGATCGAGATGCGCATGCGTGGGGTGCGGCGTGCGCCGCAGCGCGTCGAGCACCCAGCAATCGAGGCCCTGCAGCTTGGGCCACACATCTTCGGGGATCTCGTTGACATCCGGCAGGTAGGCCAGGTCGCCGATCCGGAAGCCGAGCGCGTCGATCGAGCCATGCGCGACCTTGAACGGATCGAGGCTGATCACCCCGCCCGCGCCCTCGATCTCGAACGGACCGGTGATGGTGTGCATGTCGAGGATCGGGGGATAGGGGCTGTCGTCGGGTTGCATGAAGGCGTAGCCGAAACGCGAATAAAGCGCGTTCTGCGTGTCGCCATCGGCCCAGACCGGCAGGCGGGCGCGCATGTTGAACACGATCATCCGCAGATCGTCGATGCCGTGCACGTGATCGGCATGCGAATGCGTGTAGACCACCGCGTCGAGCGCGCCGATCCCGGCATCCAGAAGCTGGGCGCGCAGGTCCGGCGAGGTGTCGATCAGGACGCGGGTGACCCCGTCGTTCGTCTCGCGCTCAATCAGCATCGAGCAGCGGCGGCGCGCGTTGCGCGGATCGTCTGGGTCGCAGTCGCCCCAATGCCCGCCAAGCCGCGGCACCCCGCCCGACGAGCCACAGCCGAGGATGGTGAACCGCATCTCGCCCATCAGAGCACCGCCTTGGAAAACAGCCGCTCGAAATTGGCCTCGGTCTGGGCGGCGAAATCGGGCCAGTCCATGCCGAACATCTCGGCGCCCTTCCGGGCGGTGTGCAGGGTGTAGGCGGGCTCGTTCCGGCGGCCGCGATGCGGGGGCGGGGCGAGATAGGGCGCATCTGTCTCGACAAGGATGCGGTCCACCGGGGCGGCGGAGAAGATGTCGCGCAACGCTTGGCTTTTGGGGAAGGTCGCGATGCCCGACATCGACAGGTAGAACCCGAGGTCGAGCGCGGCATGCGCGAGGTCCGGCCCCGAGGAAAAGCAGTGCATGACGCAGGTATAGGCGCCGCCCTGACGGTATTCCTCGGACAGGATGCGCGCCATGTCCTCGTCGGCGTCGCGCGCATGGATGATCAGCGGCAGGCCGGTTTCGCGGGCGGCGGCGATATGCACGCGCAGGCTGTCCCGCTGCACCTCGGCGGTCTCGGCCGTGTAGTGGTAATCGAGCCCCGATTCTCCGATGCCCACGAATTTCGGGTGATCGGCCAGCTTCACCAGCTCGTCCACGGTGACCATCGGCTCGGTGGCCGCGGACATCGGATGCGTGCCGGCGGCGTAGAAGACCCCGCTATGCGCCTCGGCGATGGCGCGCACCTGCGGCTCCTGCCGCAGCTTGGTGCAGATCGTCACCATGCGCTGCACGCCGGCGTCGTGGGCGCGCTGTAGCACGTCCGCGCGGTCGTCGTCGAAATCGGGAAAGTCGAGATGGCAATGACTGTCTGTGATGCGGATGCCGGTGTCCATGCCTCTCCCTCGCAGGGGTTATCCCCTCGCGGTTTGCTGAATCCTGAACACCGTATCTAGGACGAGGCTGGCAGGGTCAAGGTTGACCGCCCGGCCATGCCGGGCGCGCGCACCCACCTCCTGCGCGCAGTCGGCCCAGCCCCGCGCGCGGCCCGCGTCTGGCGCAAGCCGCGCCAGCAGCGCCGCCTCGCCCGGCGCGGCCTCGACGACCGGCGGCGCGCCGAGCGCGCCGGTGCGCGCCAGCCGCGTCATGAAGAGATCGACGAGCGAAAAGAGCAGGTCGCGCCGCTCTTCGGCGCCGCGCGAGGCGGCACTGTCGGCGAGCTTCAGCGCGCGGGCCTGGTCGAGCCGCGGCAGGCTGTCGAGCAGTCCCACCAGTTCGGCATAGGTGCCAAGCCCGCCGAGGTTCAGAAGCCGCACCCCCGCGCCGACCGACCCGCCCGACAGTTCCGCCAGCGCCAGGGGATCGCCTTCGAGCGTGACCCCGGCCTGCTCCAACGCCGCGGCCATGTCCTCGGGTCCCAGCGGGGTCAGCCGCACCACGCGACAGCGCGACCGGATGGTCGGCAACAGCCCCGAGGGCTGGTGCGAAACCAGCAGCATCACGGTGCGCGCGGGCGGCTCTTCGAGCATCTTCAAAAGCGCGTTGGCGGCTTGCGTGTTGAGATCGTCGGCACTGTCCACGATCACCACGCGCCGCCCGCCATCGGCCGAGGAGAGATGAATGAACCGTCCCAGCCCGCGGACCTCGTCCACGCGGATATCGCTGGAGAACCGGCCTTCGGCGAAGGCCCTTGCGCGGTCGCTGTCGGTGCTGCCCACGCCGCCGCGCCGCAGCAGGAAAATCCCCGGCTCCGACATCGCAGTCACCCGGCGCGCGACGGGGTGTTCGGGATCCACGTCCAGCGTGTCGGGCGGCGGCGGCGCACCAAGGAGCCCGTCGTCCTGTCCCTCCTGATGGGCCAGCAGGAAGCGCGCGATGCGCCACGCCAGCGTCGCTTTGCCGACGCCGCGCGGCCCGGTCAGAAGCCACGCATGGTGCAGCCGGCCGGTGTTGACGGCGTCGAGGAACGCCGCCTCTGCGGCGCCCTGCCCGATCAGCCGCGCGGTCTCGCGCGGATGCGGCGCGCCCTCGACGCGGTCGGGGCCTGGCAGGGCGTCGTCGCTCATGGCAGCGCTGCGTCGACCGTGCGCGCGACATCCGCCGCGACCGTCTCGATGTCGCGGCCGCCGTCGATCACCGCAAAGCGGGGCGCGAATTCCTCGGCGAGCGCGAGGAAGCCGGCGCGCATCCGGGTCTGAAGGTCCTCGCCGAAGGACTCGAACCGCGCCTCGCCGCCGGACCGGGCCAGCGCGCGGCCCAGCCCCAGATCGGGGGCGATGTCGATGAGCACGGTCAGGTCCGGCTCGCGCCCGATCATCAGGGCGTGCAAGCGGTCCACGAGCACGCGAAGATCGGCGCGCCCCAGCCCCTGGTAGATGCGGGTGCTGTCGACGAAGCGGTCACAGATCACCACCTCGCCGGCCGCGAGCGCGGGATCGATCACCCGCTCGACATGGTCGCGGCGCGCGGCGGTGAAAAGCAGAAGCTCGGTCTCGGGCGACCAGCGGTCGGTGGCCCCTTCGAGCAGCAAGGCGCGGATCTCTTCTGCCCCGGGGCTGCCGCCGGGCTCGCGCGTCAGCACGACCTTGCGGCCCGCATCGATGAGCGCCGCGGCAAGGCGCCGGGCCTGGGTGGACTTGCCGGATCCGTCGATCCCCTCGAAGCTGACGAAAAGGCCGGGCCGGCTCAAAGCGTCCCCTCGATATTGCTCCACAGGCGCTGCGCCAGACGGCCCGACACGATACCGAGGCGCTGCAGGAAACCGCCCTGCGCGACGGCCTCGGCGGCAAAGAGCGGCACGCGGGTCTCGGGCAGGCCTTCGGGCTTGAGCACCAGCTCGGCCAGCCTGTCGCCTTCGGTCACCGGCGCGTGCACCGGCCCGGTATAGACCACCTCGGCCGCGACGGTCTCCTCGCCGAGCACCGGCAGAAGCGTGTCGATATCCTCTTTCGGGGCCAGCCCGACGCTGCGCGCCTCGCCCATGAAGACCGGGACGCGAGCCACTTCCGCGCCGGCCTTGGCGACCGATCTGCGGGTGAACTGCCGGAAGGCCCAGTTGACGATCGATTCGCCCTCGCGGGCGCGGGCGTTTGCCGAGTCGAGCCCGGAGATCGCGAAGATCACGCGCCGGTCGCCCTGCCTGGCCGAGGCGGTCAGCCCGTACCCGGCCTCTTGCGTGTGCCCGGTCTTGAGCCCGTCCACGCCGATATCGAGGCTCAGAAGCGGGTTGCGGTTGTAGATGTTGCTGGGCGCACGCCCGTCGAACCGGAACTCGCGTTCGGCGAACATCTCGTAGAATTCGGGGAAGTCCTCGATGATCCGCTGCGACAGGACCACGAGGTCGCGCATGCTCATGACATGGCCCTCGGCCGGCCAGCCGCTGGCATTCTTGAACACCGAACCGGTCAGGCCCATGCGCTGACCGCGCTGTGTCATGAAGCGCGCGAAGCCGGCCTCGGTGCCGTCGGGGCTGAGCGCCTCGGCGATCACGGCGCAGGCATCGTTGCCGCTGAGCACGACGATGCCGCGCAGAAGATCCTCGACCCGGACGCGGTCGGTGGTGTCGAGGAACATCGTCGAGCCGCCATAGCTCATTGCGTGTTGTGACACGGGCAGGCGTTCGTCGAGCGAAAGCTGGCCCTCGCGGACCGCCTCGAACGCGACGTAAAGCGTCATCAGCTTCGACATCGAGGCCGGCGGCAAGGGCGTGTCGCCGTTCTTGTCGAGCAGAACGGTGCCGGTGGTCATATCCATGACATAGGCCGCGCGAGCGCTGGTCTCGAACGCCGCGGCGGGCATCGCGAGTAGGCTGGCCAGCACAAGGGCAAGAAGAAAACGGATCGAGCGCATGACAACCTCCGCGACTCAGTTCGGGACGAGATGGGCAGGAACAGACCCTTTCCGGTCGGCCTTTTCAACCTGCCTTTTATCCAGGGGGAACGCGGCCCTGCGGGGCCGCACGATCAGCGCGTCGCGTCCCCCAGGCGCACGGCGTCGCCGGCGCGTTTCGCCGCGGTCGTGTAGCCCAGTTCGTGCAACACAGTGGGGGCGGCTGCCGCGATCACGCCGCAGGCGACGAAGGCCGCAATCATCGCTTTCATGGTCTCAATTACCTTCCGTTTCTGTGGCCCGGCGAAGATAGTCTATCATGTCCTGCCGGTCCTGCGTGGCGGTGATTCTCTGCATCGGCATCTTGGAGCCGGGAATGTAATGATCCGGGCCAATATCGAACAGCGCATCTATCGTGTCCACCGTCCAGACGAGTTCGGCGCCGTCCAGCGTCTCGGAATAGGCATAGCCCGGAACCGTGCCGGCGCGGCGGCCGAAGAGCCCGTGCAGCGTCGGCCCGGCCTTGCGCGAAGGCGGCGGTGTCAGCGCGTGGCAGATCGAGCATTTGCGCATGAACTGACGCTCGCCGTTGCCCATCTCCTCGACGGGACGCAGGAAGGAATGCTCTGTCTCGCCCGCGGGTCCGGCGTCTTCCAGAAGATCTACGGGCCACGTGAAGACGACCTCGTCGAGCCCCCCGGCATGGATCACGTCCCCATCGGGCGAGAATGCCAGTGCCCAGACCGGCCCGCGCGCCATGGCCCGGAAATCTCTGGTGATCCGCCAGGTGCCGGTATCGATCACCATGATGTGGCCGTGCCCGTCGCCGACCGCCAACTGCCCGGTCCCGGCATGATGGGCCATGGACAGGACCGGGCGGCGGTCGAGCGTGAAATCGGCGATCTCGCGCCCGGTCTCGGGGTCGATCACCCGCGTCGCGCCATCGACGCCACCATAGGCGAGCCAAGCGTCGTCCGGCCCAGGCACCAACCGGTTGATGCCGAATCCCTGATCGAGCAGCACGCGCGGCGCGGCATCCGCATCGCGCCAGCGCCATTCCCGCAGCGTGCCATCGGCGGAGGCCGAATAGAGCAGGTCGCCTTCGGCGCTGAAGGCCACATCGCTCACCGGGCCGTCATGCCCGTCGAGAAAGCGCGCGGCACCGTCGCCTGTCGGCCAGAGACCGATGGCGCCGTCCCAGCTTGCCGAGGCGATCCATTTCCCGCCTGGTGACACGTCGAGCGCCGCGATCTTGCCGCGGTGCCCTTCCAGCCGCCGGCCCGTTCCGGTGCCGCGATCCCAGATGATGACCGCGTGATCGTCGCCGCCCGAGACCAGCCGGTCATGCCCCAGCGGGTGCACGGCGATGACCGCCGCGCGGTGCCCCTCGAACCAGCGCGGGACACGCCCCTGCCAGAGGCCCACGGAATTGTCGAAGCTGGCCGAAACGACAGCGCCGTTGTCGGGCAGAACGCTGAGGCCCATGACCGGGCCGCCATGCCCCTTGAGCGTGGTGAAACCCTGCGCCGAAAGCTTGTCAGCCGCGGCGAGCCCGAGGATGCACAGGCCGAGTGTCACCGCGCGCATGGCTATTCCGCGGGCGTGCGGGCCCTGGCGGGATCGGCGGCGTGGCCCTTGTCCTGCAGCTCTTCGAGCCAGAGCCCGTGATGCTCGCGCGCCCATTGCTCCTCGACCTCGCCCGTGCCCATGGCGTCGAACGCGCCCTCCATCCCGACAGAGCCGATATAGATATGCGCTATGATGATCGCGGTCAGCACGAAGGCCATGATGCTGTGCCAGAGCGTGGAAAGCTGCATCTCCTCGTGCGGGGCGAGCGTTTCGGGCAGCGCGCCGTAGCCCACGAGCTGTGGCAGGCCGGTGTCGTTGAGCGCCTGAAACGTCTTGGCGAACATCGGCAGCTCGAACGGGAAAAGCAACGACAGGCCAGAGGCCGAGATCGACGCACCGAAGATGATCGTCGCCCAGAAGATCATCTTTTGCCCGGCGTTGAATTTCTTCGCCGGCGGGTGCACGCCCTTCTTGAACATGCCACCGCCGACGGCCAGCCATTTCAGGTCTGTCCGGTTGGGGATGTTGTGCAGCACCCACATGAAGAACACCATCAAGAGGCCCAGCATGAAGGCCCACGAAATGTTGTTATGCACCCATTTCGAGCCCACGGCGACGGTCGAGAAGGCCTCGTGTCCCAGAAGCGGGATCACCACCGTCCGGCCGAACAGCACCACCAGCCCAGTGATCGCCAGCACCACGAAGGACCCCGCCATCAGCCAGTGGCCGAAGCGTTCGACCGCCTGGAAGCGGGTCACGGTGCGGCCGGTCTTTTTACCGTCGATGCGGATCTTGCCGCGCAGCAGGTAAAAGACCGCCAGAAGCGCAATCGTGATCCCCAGAAGCCACGCCCCGTAGGTCGAAAGCGGACCCTTGCGGAATTCCAGCCATGACATGCCGGCATCCTGGATGAGCACCCGCGCCTCGGGCCCGCCCGAGGACACCGTCACGTCGTCGAGCCCGTAGCGCAGCGCGCGCCAGACCTCGGCATCCGAGGCACCGCCGAGCGTGCCCAGTTGTCCGGCCATACCCGCCGCGTCGTCGGGAGTGCCGGTGGCAGCGCGACGGGCCGGGTCATCCACCGTCTCGCCCCGCTGGCGGGCGAGGATGTCCTCGAGCGTCTGCGCACCGCCGGTGGCGGCGCTGTCCGGACCGGACGACTCCGGCGTCTCCTGCGCGAGGGCCGGCAAGGCGAGCAGGAAACACAAGGCGAGGCTGAGAAATGCGCGCATGATGTCCTCGAAAATTGTGGTCGTCGTTCGTGGCCGGGACCGATTTCCGTCACGGGAATCGGATCGGAAACTTTGAAAGTTTCCGATGCCGGGCGGCCATCGGCGCACCCGGCATCGGCATCCGCGTTTCAGCCGCCGCTTTGCTGGCCGTAGGCGCTGCCCCAGCCCCACGCACCCGAGCCGAAGCCGCGCGCCACGACACGTTCGCGGTAGATGTCGGCGACGGTATCGCCGTCACCGGCCAGAAGCGCCTTGGTCGAGCACATCTCGGCACAGATCGGCAGCTTGCCCTCGGCGATCCGGTTGCGGCCGTATTTCTGGAACTCGGCCTGGCTGTGGTTTTCCTCGGGACCGCCCTTGCAGAAGGTGCATTTGTCCATCTTGCCGCGGCTGCCGAAATTGCCCGCCTGTGGGAATTGCGGCGCCCCGAACGGGCAGGCGTAGAAGCAGTAGCCGCAGCCGATGCACAGGTCCTTGGAATGCAGGACCACGCCTTCCTCGTCCTGATAGAAGCAGTCGGTCGGGCACACCGCCATGCAGGGCGCGTCCGAACAGTGCATGCAGGCCACCGAGATCGAGCGTTCACCGGGGCTGCCATCGTTGATGGTCACCACCCGGCGGCGGTTGATCCCCCAGGGCACCTCGTGCTCGTTCTTGCAGGCGGTGACGCAGGCGTTGCATTCGATGCAGCGTTCGGCGTCGCACAGAAACTTTGCTCTTGCCATGTCTTGATCTCCTTATGCCGCAACGATCTTGCAGAGAGTCGCCTTGGTCTCCTGCATCTGGGTGACGGAATCGTAGCCGTAGGTCTGGGCGGTGTTGCTCGCCTCGCCCAGAACGTAGGGATCGGCGCCGTCGGGATACTTGTCGCGCAGGTCGCGCCCCTCGAAATGGCCGCCGAAGTGGAAGGGCATAAAGGCCACGCCCGCGCCCACCCGTTCGGTCACCATCGCCATCACCTTGACGCGCCCGCCTTCGGGGCCTTCGACCCAAACCTGCGCGCCGTCGCGGATGCCGATATTGTTGGCGTCGCGCGGGTTCACCTCGACGAACATGTCCTGCTGAAGCTCGGCGAGCCACGGGTTCGACCGGGTCTCGTCGCCGCCGCCCTCGTATTCGACCAACCGGCCGGAGGTGAGGATGATCGGGTAGTCCTTCGAGAAGTCGTTCTTCTGGATCGAGGCGTACATTGTCGGCAGGCGGTAGGCGTGCCGGTCCTCGTAGGTCGGGTAATCCGCCACCAGATCGCGCCGGTTGGTGTAAAGCGGCTCTCGGTGGATCGGCACCGGGTCGGGGAAGGTCCAGACCACTGCGCGCGCCTTGGCATTGCCGAAGGGGGCGCATTCATGCGCGATGGCCACCCTCTGAATCCCACCCGAAAGGTCGGTCTTCCAGTTGGTATCGGGCCCGGCGATGCCGTCGATGATCTCGCGTTCCTCGTCGGTAAGCTCGCCGTCCCAGCCCAGATCCATCAGCATCTGCATGGTGAATTCCGGGTAGCCGTCCTCGATGTCCGAGCCGGCGGAATACACGCCCTCGGCCAGAAGGTTGTCGCCGTCGCGTTCCACGCCGAAGCGCGCGCGGAACGTCAGGCCGCCCTCGGAGACGGGCTTGGACATGTCATAGAGGATATGCGTGCCCGGATGCCCCATCTCGGGCGGGCCCCAGCACGGCCAGGGCAGACCGTAGGTCTCGCCATCCGCCGGCCCGCCATTGGCGCGCAGCGTCGTGCGATCGAAGGTGTGCTGGTTGGCCATGTGCAGCTTCATCCGCTCGGGGGACTGCCCGGTATAGCCGATCGTCCACATGCCGCGGTTGAATTCGCGGGTGATGCTTTCGACATTCGGGGTCTCGGCGTCGTCCATCTCGATATTGCGGAACAGGCGATCCGCGAAGCCGAACTTGTTGGCGAACTTGGCGATGATGACCTCGTCGGGCACGCTCTCGAACAGCGGTTCGACCACGCGGTCGCGCCATTGCAGCGAGCGGTTCGAGGCGGTGACCGAGCCGCGCGTCTCGAACTGCGTGCAGGCCGGCAGAAGATAGACGCCATCGGTGCGGTCCTGCATGACCGCCGAGACGGTCGGATAGGGATCGACCACGACCAGCATGTCGAGCTGTTCCATCGCCGTCTTCATTTCGCGGCCACGGGTCTGGCTGTTGGGCGCATGCCCCCAGAGCACCATGGCCCGCACCTTGTTGGGCTGGTCCATGTTCTCGGGGTCTTCGAGGACGCCGTCGATCCAGCGGCTGACCGGGATCCCGCTGAGATATTGCAGCGGCTGATCCTCGCCGTCGGTGGTGGTCGCCTTGATGAAGCGGTCGGCAAGCCATTGCGGGTCCTCGCCCCAGACGCGGGCCCAGTGATCCCAGGCACCTTTCGACAGGCCGTAATATCCCGGCAGCGTGTGCGACAGCACGCCGAGATCCGTCGCGCCCTGCACGTTGTCATGGCCGCGGAATATGTTGGTGCCGCCGCCCGCGGTGCCCATGTTGCCGAGCGCCAGTTGCAGCACGCAATAGGCGCGCGTGTTGTTGTTGCCGTTGGTGTGCTGCGTGCCGCCCATGCACCAGATCACCGTGCCGGGGCGGTTGTTGGCCAGCGTGCGCGCCACGCGGCGCAGCTGGCTGCCCGGCGCGCCGGTCACGCGTTCGACCTCTTCGGGGGTCCATTTGTCGACCTCGTCGCGGATCTGGTCCATGCCCCAGACGCGGGTGCGGATGAACTGCTCATCCTCCCAACCGTTCTCGAAGATGTGCCACAGAATGCCCCAGACGAGCGCCACGTCGCTGCCCGGCCGCAGGCGCACGAATTCATCGGCATGCGCCGCCGTGCGGGTGAAGCGCGGGTCGCACACGATCAGCGGCGCGTTGTTCTGTTCCTTGGCCTTGAGCACATGCAGCAGCGAGACGGGATGCGCCTCGGCGGGGTTGCCGCCGATGATGAAGATCGCCTTGGAATTGTGGATGTCGTTGTAGCTGTTGGTCATGGCGCCGTAGCCCCATGTGTTGGCCACGCCCGCCACGGTGGTCGAGTGACAGATCCGCGCCTGGTGGTCGACGTTGTTGGTGCCCCAGTAGGCCGCGAACTTGCGGAAAAGATAGGCCTGCTCGTTATTGTGCTTGGCGCTGCCCAGCCAGTAAACGCTGTCCGGGCCGCTTTCCTCGCGGATCTGCATCATGCCGTCGCCGATCTCGTCGATCGCCTGCTCCCAACTGATGCGCTTCCACTCGCCGCCTTCCTTCTTCATCGGATACTTGAGGCGCCGCTCGCCATGCGCGTGCTCGCGCACCGAGGCGCCCTTGGCGCAATGCGCCCCGAGGTTGAAGGGGCTGTCCCAGCCGGGTTCCTGCCCGGTCCAGACACCGTTCTGCACCTCGGCCACCACCGTGCAGCCGACCGAGCAATGCGTGCACACCGATTTCACGGTCTGCACCGCCTCGCCGGCGGCGCTCTGGGCGGTGGCGCGGGTCACGGTGCCGCCCATGGCGCCCATCGTCGCAAGCCCGCCGATGGCGAGGCCACTGCCGCGCAGAAAGGCGCGCCGGTCGACCGAGGCCCCGTCGGTTTCGGACAGGATCCCGGTCCGCTGGGGGCGTCGCGCAACCCCGTTGGTCTTTTTCCTAAGCATGTCTCTTGTCTCCTCCCTCGGCCCCGAACACGGGCTGGGTACTGGGATCTCCGCAGACGATCGGGCCTCGTGCCCGCTTGCGTCGGCGGCGGTTACCGCGTCCGGGCTCTAGAACCGGGCGCTGTCGAGATAGGCGCGGGTATGCGCCGTGTCCTGAATCTTGTCGGATGCAAGGTCCGGCTCGGCGGCCTCGGCGGCGCGCCCGGTCATTGCGGTGGCGACTGCGACCGCGGGTGCGCCGGTAGCGGCGAGTCGCAGGAAATCCCGTCGCGTGGCGGTCTCCTTGGGTTTGTGTGTCATGACGACTTCCCTCCTGTTGTGGTGGCGGGTGGGGCCCCGCCCGTCGTGGTGCGGGATCATCCCGCGCTCATGCGAAAGCCCTGCGCCTCGATCTCCATGAAGATCCGGCCGACGGCGCCGACCGAGGCGTAAAGGACCGAGTTCCGCGCGCCCTCGAGGTCGGCGAAGAAATGCCCGGCCCAGGGGCCGACATGCTTGCCGAAGAACAGCTTCTGATCGTCGAGCGGCGCCGGCGCGCCGAAGCGCCCGCGGACAAGGCCCGCCATCATCTCCATTGTCGAGGCGATGTTGTCCTCTGGCTCGTAGACGGTCTCGGCGCGGGTCATGCCGCGCGCCGCCATGTCGCGGCGCAGCGCGGCCAGCGGTTTCTCGTTGAGGAACCCGGTCAGGTAATAGCTGGCATAGGGCAGAAGCTCGCCGCGGCCCAGACCGATGAAAAGCGCGTTGAACTCGGACTCGGCCGCCCTGGCCCGGGTGACCGCAGCCACCCGGGCGAGCGCCGCGATGGCCTGCCCCAGATCGGACTCGTCGCCGTGCAGGGCCGCCGTCTTGCGCAGCAGGTCGGCGCCGGGCGGGCGCGCGAGGAGGGCCGCGAGAAAATCGTAGAGATCGGCGCGCAGCGCGTCCTCTTCGGCGATCCGCGGCGCGGCGGCGGGCTGATCCATGAGGGCCTCTTGTCGGGTCATGCCGGAACCCCGCTATCATCGAAGGCAAAGCGCATGCGGCGGCGGGGCGGCAGGTCGGACTCGGATGGGGCCGTGTCGTCCCAGACATGGGGCTGCGCGGTTTCGGGCGCGGGCTCTTCTGCCGCCGCCAGTTCGGCCTCGTCCCCGTCGGCATCCTCGGAGTTCGGCGCGTTTTGTGCAGCGATCCGTTCTTCGGCTTCGGCCTCCGCCTGCCGGGCCATCTCGTCGACATGGGCGGTCATGCCGCGGCCCACCTGGTAGGCGGTCTGCATGTTCTCGATCACCGTGGCGCTGTCGGTGAAATCCCCGCCGTAATCCACCAGCCCGTCGACATTGGCCAGCACCGGATTGCTGCGCCACAAGCGACGCAGCGCGCGCCGGCGCAACCGGTCGGGCACGGCCTTCGACATGAAGGCGCTGAAATCGTCGCCTTGCTGCAGCGCATCGGGATCGGGCAGCCCTAGATCCTCGCAAAGCTCGGCATCGGTCCTTTCCGCCAGCTCGGCCTCTTGTGCGGCGCGCGCCTCGGCCTCGGCTGCGCGTGCCTGCTCTTGGGCTTCGGCCTCGACCTGCGCGCGGCGGCGCGACCAGAAATCGCGGACCGGGCTCATTGCACTCCTCCGCGACGGGCCGGGCCGGGGGCGCGGTAGACGTCGCGCATCTGCGGGATGCGCGGATCTCCGATCCCGTCCTGCGCGTCGCCGATCGTGTGCGTGTCGCGGCGGCGCTTCTTGAAATCTTCATGCTCGTGATGCGCCGCGGCAAAGTCGCGCACCCAAGCGATCAACCCGCCAGGCATCGGCACCTTCTCGACGATTTCCTCGCCAGTATCGGCGTAATCCTGCGCCTCGAAGGGCGAGGCGGTGACCAGAACGACATCGAGCGGCGCGCCGTCGCGGTTGGCCGCGTCGCCACGGCGCATGATGACATAGACCGACGGCACGCGCGCCGACAGTCCTTGCAGGTATGCTTCTGTCTGGGTGTGGTGCAGGTGCAGGGGCACGGTTGCGGCATGATATTCCATCACCTCGCCGTCGCGGCGCAACTCCTGCCAGTGCGCATCCGGGGCGCCGGGAAGAACCGCCACCGCCCGCCACGTCCACGCCGCCCACCGGGTCCCTCCCGGTGCCTTACGGATCACGATACCGAGCGGCATCGTCGCTTCTTTGTCATGCGAAACGGTCAAGCGATTACCAATCCTGCTCTTTGTGAGTTCATTGTGGTCCAATTTTGTGACCAAAACAAAGCCTTTTTTGCGCCTGCGACCCCGTGCCCGCGCGGGCCGATATTGCTGCACCTGCACCAATTGCAGGCCCAAGAAAGGCAAGGAAAATCCGGCCACTCATCGAAAACCATGCTGCGCTGCGGCGATGCATCCCGCTGATTTCCAACAGAATCAATCGGGATTGCGGCTCTGCCCGGCCCGGTTAGAGTCGTGAATTGGTCAGGTCGAATGGCGGTTTACGCGACCCTGCAATCGGGTCTACTGTTCGGGTTGTTGAACGAGGGCGATGCGCTCGTTTTTCCGCGACGAGATCCCGGAGTGTGCATGTCTACAAAACTGCTGTTATGCGACTGTGCCGCGTCCCAGAGCGTCGATGCCGACGGGCTCGAGGCGGCCACCGGACTGGCGTGCTCGAGGCTGCACAGCGCGCTTTGCACCGACGAGATCGGCGCGGCAGCCAAGGCGATCGAGGACGGCGAGGCGATCGTCTGCTGCGCGCAGGAGGCGCGCACCTTCGAGGATCTGGCGGTTGAACTTGGGGCCGACAGCCCCGCCTGCATCGATCTGCGCGACCGCGCCGGCTGGTCCGACGACCCCAGGTCGAAGCACCCCAAGATGGCGGCGTTGTTGGCCGAGGCCAGCCTGCCCGTGCCATCCGAGAAGACCCGCGACGTGGTTTCGGAGGGGGTGTGCCTGATCATCGGGGCAGCCGAGGTGGCCGTGCCCGCCGCCGAAAGGCTCGCACGGACGCTTGGCGTCACGGTGCTGCTGACCGACGATGTCGACCCACCCGAAAGCCGCACCTTCGACGCAATACGGGGGCGTATCGTTCAGGCCACGGGTGCACTCGGCGGGTTCGATCTGCGTATTGATGCGTTGCAACAGGTCAATCCCGCGGGGCGCGGTGCCCTGCGCTGGACCGCGCCACGCGACGGCGGGCGAACTGCGTGCGACATCATCCTCGATCTGTCGGGCGGCACGCCGATGTTTCCCGCGCCGCAAAAGCGCGAGGGCTACCTGCGCGCCGATCCCGGAAGCCTGCCGGCGGTCGCGGACGCGGTCTTCGAGGCCGCACAGCTGATCGGCACGTTCGAGAAGCCGCTTTACGTGGCGCTGGACACGCATCTTTGCGCGCATTCGCGGGCCGGTCAGAGTGGGTGCAGCAAGTGCCTCGACCTGTGCCCGACGGGCGCGATCGTTCCCGACGGCGATCATGTCAGTGTCGACCCGATGATCTGCGCGGGCTGCGGGGCCTGTGCCGCGGTGTGCCCGTCGGGCGCGATCAGCTATGACGCCCCGCCCCCGGACATGACATTCCGCCGCATCCAGACGCTGGCCTCGGCCTATCTGCGCGCGGGCGGGAGCACGCCGCGCCTGCTGGTGCATGACGCGGATCACGGCGCCGAGATGATCCGGCTGGCCGCGCGCCACGGGGCAGGTTTGCCGGCCGACGTGATCCCGCTGGAAGTTCCGGCGCTGTCGGGATTCGGCAATGCCGAGATCCTCGCCGCGCTCGCCTCGGGCTTCGGGGCAGTATCGATCCTGCTGGCGCCGCGCACCGAGCGGGACGCGCTGGACCTCGAGATCCCGCTGGCCCGCGCGATGGCCGGCGAGGCCCCGATCGAGATGCTTGAGCCGGCGGAGCCGGATGCGCTGTGCGATGCACTATACGGTGCCGCGCCGGAAAAGGGGGTGGCCGAGCCCGTGCTGCCCATGGGCAGCCGCCGGCAGGTCGCGCGCCTCTCCGCGAAGGCGCTCAACCCCGAGGGCGCGACGCTGCCGCTGCCCGACGCCGCGCCTTACGGTGCGGTGCATGTCGACACCGAGGCCTGCACGCTGTGCCTGTCCTGCGTGTCGCTGTGCCCGTCGGGCGCGCTGATGGACAATGCCGATCAGCCGCAACTGCGTTTCCAGGAGGATGCGTGCCTGCAATGCGGGATCTGCGCCAACATCTGCCCCGAGAACGCGATCACGCTGGAGCCGCGCATGACGCTGGCCGACAGCGCGCTGAGCCAGGTGGTGCTGCACGAGGAAGAGCCGTTCGCCTGCATCGAATGCGGCACGCTTTTCGGGTCGAAATCCACAATTCAAAGGATCACCGAAAAGCTGGCCGGCAAGCATTCGATGTTCACCACCTCGGAGGCCGCCCGCACCATCCAGATGTGCGAGGATTGCCGGATCAACGCGCAGTTCAACTCCGCGGACAATCCCTTTGCCGCGGGCGACCGGCCGCGGGTGCGCACCACCGAGGATTACCTGAACGGCCGCAAGGATCACTGAGGGCGGATCGCCGGCGCCGGCATGACGCCTTGCGTCGCGCGATCCAATGAAAGCAGGAGGGCACCATGATCGAAGAGTTCAACATGTCGATGCGCAAGTTCCTCAAGCAGGTGGGCGTCACCTCGCAGCAGGCCATCGAGGAGGGGCTGCGCCAGAAAGGCGCGACCGCCGGGCAGGAATTCGAGGCCAAGGTGGTGCTGACCGTGGAAGGGCTGGACATCGAACACGTGGTCACCGGCACGATCAAGGGACAGGACTGACGTGGCACTGACCAGGGACGCGGTCCTCGCGGCGCTCAAGGGCATCACCGACCCGGCCAGCGGGTCCGATATCGTGGCCGCGGGCGTGACCCGCGCGCTGTCGGTCGAGGACGGCGCGGTGCGCTTCGTGCTGGAAATCGACCCGGGCAAGGCCGAGGCCTACGCCCCCGTGCGCGACGCCGCCGAAGCGGCGGTAAAGGCGCTGCCCGGCGCCGAGGCGGTGTCGGTCGTGCTGACTGGTCATGCCGCCAAGGCGCCGCCCGATCTGAAGCCCTCGCGCCCGTCAGAGCCGAAGGGGCCCGAGCGCGTGCCCGGCATCGATCACCTGATCGCCATCGCCTCCGGCAAGGGCGGGGTCGGCAAATCCACGGTGTCGGCGAACCTCGCCTGTGCGCTCGCTGCCGAAGGCCGCCGCGTGGGGCTGCTGGATGCGGATGTCTACGGGCCCTCGCAGCCGCGGATGCTGGGCGTCTCGGGCCGTCCGGCAAGTCCCGACGGCAAGACGATCCTACCGATGCGCAATCACGGCGTGACGATGATGTCGATCGGGCTGATGACCAACGAGGATCAGGCCGTCGTCTGGCGCGGGCCGATGCTGATGGGCGCGCTGCAGCAGATGCTGATGCAGGTGCAATGGGGCGCGCTCGATTGCCTGCTGGTCGATCTGCCGCCCGGCACCGGCGACGTGTCGATGACGCTGGCGCAGAAGGCGCAGGTGGATGGCGCGATCATCGTGTCGACCCCGCAGGACGTCGCCCTTCTGGACGCGCGCAAGGGGATCGACATGTTCACGCAGTTGAAGGTGCCGGTTCTGGGCATGATCGAGAACATGAGCACGCATATCTGCTCCAATTGCGGGCACGAGGAGCACATCTTCGGCCATGGCGGCGTGCAGGCCGAGGCCGCAAAGCTGGGCGTGCCGCTGATGGCCGAGATCCCGCTGCATCTCGATATCCGGATGGCCTCGGACGGGGGCGCGCCGATCGTCGTCTCAAAGCCCGACAGTCCGCAGGCGCAGGCCTTTCGCGACGTGGCACGCCAGATGATCGCGCAAGGCGTGGCATGAACGCGCCGCGCTTTCCGCCGCTGATGTCGGGGCGGGCCGTCACTGGCACCGCCCACCCGTTCGACGAGGCCTGCAGGCAGGCCGAAGCGGGCTGCGACGCGGGGCTGATCATGCACAACATCACCGCCGACAGGCTGATGGCGGCCCTGGTGATGGCGCCGGAGGTGCCGCTGGAGGACGCAATGGCGATGCTGCCGGCCTGCGGGGTGGGGTTCCAGAACGCGCTCGGCGCGCTGTCCCCGCCCGAGGTCGCGGTGCATCTGCAATGGGATGGCGGGCTGCGGATCAACGGCGCCATCTGCGGGCAGCTGCGCGTCGCCGCCGGCGGTAGCGATCCCGCGGCGATGCCGGGCTGGCTGGTCGTCGCGCTCGATCTCGACCTGATGCCGGTCGGCGACAGCCCCGGCGACACGCCCGACCGAACCGCACTATACGAGGAAGGCTGCGCCGAGGTGGACGCGACCGACCTGCTGGAGGCCTGGGCGCGGCACACCCTTGTCTGGATCAGCCGGTGGGAAGACGAGGGGCCGCGCGCGCTGCATGCCGCATGGGAAGGCCTTGCGCACGGCATCGGGTCTGGGGTTACCGAAGGCGGGCGCACCGGCACCTTTCTGGGGGTCGACGACCGTTTCGGCATGCTGTTGCGCGACGCCGAGGCCACGCATCTCATCCCGCTCAGCAGCCGATTGGAGGCCCCGCAATGATGCTCGCCCGCGCGATCCATTTCGACGAAAGCGACCAGCGTGTGTATCATAGCCCGGCGCGCACCGGCGAGTGGTGCATCTCCGGCGGGTTCGAGTTTTCCAACTGGACCGACGGCGATCTGACCGGCAAGCCGCGTCAGGCCTTCGCCAATGGCTGGCTGGGGCTGGAGACTTTCGGACGCGTCAGTTGCGTCGCGGTGACGAGGGTCGAGCCCGCCGAAGTCGAGACGCTGACGCAAGCCCTCGCGCGGCATTTCGTCGAGATCTACGGCGCGCCCTCGCCCGAGGCCGCCCGCCCCGTCGCCGAGGAAGAGATCGCGCAGATGCTGGAGATCTGCGCCGATCACGCGCCCAACACCATCCTGACGGTCATGCGCGAATTGACCGATGCGGGCGTGCGCGAGCAATACCGGTTTATTGCGCCCACGGACGCGGCGCTGGACCAGTTTGCGGTCCACGGCGACACGGACGGCTGACACCCGCGCAGGGTAAGCCCTGCGCATTGATCCCGCCGCATCTTGTCCCTATAGGCAATGCCGAAAGCAGACCATGCAGGGAAGGACCGCCCCAATGTCGAACACCGCCCTTGAGACCGCCATCGAAGCCGCCTGGGAGGCGCGCGACCAGATCACCCCCGCCACCGGCGGCGAGACGCGCGAGGCCATCGAGGCCACGCTCGACGCGCTAGACAGCGGTGAGCTGCGCGTGGCCGAGCGGCAGGAAAACGGCGACTGGCACGTCAACCAGTGGGCCAAGAAAGCCGTGCTTCTGGGTTTCCGGATCAAGGACATGGAGATCCAGCCCGGCGGGCCGCAAGGCGCAGGCTGGTGGGACAAGGTCGACAGCAAGTTCAAGGGCTGGGGCGACGAGGAATGGCGCAATGCGGGCTTTCGCGCTGTCCCCAACTGCGTCGTGCGCCGCTCGGCCTATATCGCACCCGGCGTTGTGCTGATGCCGTCCTTCGTCAATCTCGGGGCCTACGTGGACGAGGGCACGATGGTCGACACTTGGGCGACGGTCGGATCCTGCGCGCAGATCGGTCGCGGTGTGCACCTGTCGGGCGGCGTCGGCATCGGCGGCGTGCTGGAACCGATGCAGGCCGGCCCCACGATCATCGAGGATGGCTGCTTCATCGGCGCGCGGTCCGAGGTGGTCGAGGGCTGCATCATCCGCGAGGGATCGGTGTTGGGGATGGGCGTCTATATCGGCAAGTCCACTAAGATCATCGACCGCGAGACCGGCGAGGTCTTCATGGGCGAGGTGCCACCCTACTCGGTCGTCGTGTCGGGCAGCATGCCCACCAAGAACAACCTCAACCTCTACTGCGCGGTGATCGTCAAGCGCGTGGACGCGCAGACCCGCTCGAAGACCGGCATCAACGAGTTGCTTCGGGATTGAATTGAAAGCCGGGCAGTCCGCGACAGTTGACGTGGCATGCCCGGACGCGCTGATCCTTCATACCGCCGCGGGGTTTGCACATGATCTCGTCCCTGCCCTTCGCGCCGCTGATGGCGGTCTTCGCCGTCGCGGCGGGCGTGGTGATCGTCTGCTCGCTGCGGGCGACCGGGCTGGCCGATGTCATCGCCGACCGGACCCGGCTGGGCGAGGCGATCATCGGCGGCACGCTGCTTGGGGCGGCGACGTCGCTGTCGGGCACCGTGGTCTCGGTCACCGCGGCCAGCCAGGGCGATGCGAGCTTCGCGATCTCGAACGCCATCGGCGGCATCGCGGCGCAGACGCTGTTCCTGGCCTTCGGCGATCTGCTCTACCGCCGCGGCAACCTCGAACATGCGGTGGCCGAGCCTGCGAACCTTTTCCAATGCGTGGTGCTGATCGGCATGCTGAGCCTGCCGCTGGCGGCGATGACCGGGCCGGAGGTGGCGATCGCCGGGCTGCACCCGGTCTCGGTGGTGTTGTTCCTGGTCTACGCGACCTCGGTGCGAATAAGCGCGCAGATGCGCGAGACGCCGATGTGGAAGCCCACGCAGACCAGCCAGACGCGGCACGACGAGCCCGAGGATGGCGCGGAGCGCCACCGTTCCGCTGCCGGGCCGCTGATGATCTTCGCCGCGCTGGTATGCCTGATGGGGGCCGGGGGCTACGCGATCAGTCAGGTCGGCGCGGAACTGATCCAGCGCTATCAGCTCGGCTCCAGCCTCGTGGGGGCGCTGATCACCGCCGTCGTCACCTCGCTGCCCGAGCTTGTCACGACGCTGGCCGCGATCCGGCGCGGCGCGCTGCAACTGGCCGTGGGCGGGATCATCGGCGGCAACACCTTCGACGTGCTGTTTCTGGTGCTGTCGGATATCGCCTATCGCGACGGGTCGATCTATCACGCGATGCAGCCCGACGACGTGTTCTGGATCGCCGTCGGGCTGCTGATGACCTCGGTCCTGCTCGGGGGGCTCATCCTGCGCCAGAAGGACGGCCCGGGCGGGATCGGGATCGAATCCGTGCTGCTTTTCGCGATCTATATCGGAGCCGTCGTCATCCAAGTCTTCGCGCAGGGCTGAGAAGACGCGCGGTTGCGGCCCGGTTCGCGCGCCCGTCTTGACTTTGTACCCCGTGGCGGCGCATTGCCCGCGCATGAGCACCGACAAGCGTCCCCAGCAGGTCTATACCCTCGTCGTCGAGATCGGCCGCAAGGCGGGCGACGGTCTGCCCAAGAAAGCCACCGGCGCGGCGCTGATGGTCTATGCCTCGGGCGTGGACGAGGCCGAGGCGGTGCGCGAGACGGTGGCGGTGCTGAAACAGGCCGACACCGCGCCGCTGGACGTCTCGGGCTATGGCACGCCGGAGGACCGCGAGGCCGAGGGCCACGAGATCGGCGAGGAAGAGCGCGAGTTGATGCAGCGCGCGCTCGACGACAACGCGGTGATCGTCGCCCAGGTGACGCCGTTCTACGATTGAGGGCGCGGCATCGGCCGGCACGGCGCCATGGTCCTGCGAGAGGCTTGCGCGCGACTCCGCCGCCCGCTACAGATTCCACATGTTTTTGTTGGAGAGCCTCATGACCCGCACACGCCTTTCGCTTTACGCGCTTGCCGCCTCGGTCGGCAGCGCCGTCGCCGCGCCTGTCAGCGCCGATCCCACGATCGGCATCGGGTTCAGCCTGTCGTTCGGCGGCGGGCAGCCGCAACTGGGCGCCGGCGTGCGCGTCTTTTCCAACGATGAAGAGGACGAACTCGCGGCGTCGATCGGCCTCGACTATGTCTTCACGACGCAAAGCGTGCGCCCCACCATCGGCGCCGCCTACCTGATGGAGGACAGCTATATCGGGCTTGATGCCGGGTACAATTCCACCCTTGGCACCTTCGATTTCGGGGCCGGCGCGGGATTTGCCGATACGGATGACGACTCCGGCCGGTCAGGTGGCAATGGCACATCTGAGAACGGCAATGGCGAGAATGTTCTCCCTCCACCCGAGCTCGGCTGATCCCTGGCATGTAGCCCCGCCGTGTTTCTGATCGTCCACCCATTTTGGGTGACGGAGCAGGCAAGCCTTGGATCCGAGCCTGTCTTTGACCCGCTTCCCGGCCCGGTATTTGCGCCCGGGCGGGAAGCGGGCTAGGGATCTGTCCAGACCCGCAAGAAGGACAGACCATGCCCCGCTCCCCCCTCGATCCCGTCCGGCTGACCGCCGATCTCGTCCGCTGCCCATCGGTCACGCCCGAGGAAGGCGGCGCGTTGCGGCTGCTGGACAGGGTCCTCACCGGCGCGGGGTTCGAGTGCATGCGCGTGGATCGCGGCGACATCGCCAACCTCTTCGCCCGCTGGGGGCCGAAGGGGGCCGCGCGGACCTTCGGCTTCAACGGCCACACCGATGTGGTGCCGGTGGGCGACGCCGCCGCGTGGTCCGTGCCGCCCTTCGGCGCGATGGAACGCGACGGCCAGCTTTGGGGGCGCGGCGCGACGGACATGAAATCGGGTGTCGCCGCCTTTGCCGCAGCAGCGGTGGATTTCGTCGCCGAGACGCCGACCGACGGCGCGGTGATCCTTGCCATCACCGGCGACGAGGAGGGCGACGCGGTGGACGGCACCTGCGCCCTTCTGGACTGGATGGAGGAGAGCGGCGAGCGCATGAGCGCCTGTCTGGTGGGCGAGCCGACCTGCCCCGAGCGCATGGGC
Organism: Roseovarius sp. D22-M7; assembly: GCF_037083785.1. Classification (NCBI taxonomy): domain Bacteria; kingdom Pseudomonadati; phylum Pseudomonadota; class Alphaproteobacteria; order Rhodobacterales; family Roseobacteraceae; genus Roseovarius; species Roseovarius sp. D22-M7. The sequence goes on along the minus strand of NZ_JBAPKY010000001.1, from coordinate 56,301 downwards.
GACATGATAAAGATCGGGCGGCGCGGGTCGCTGTCGGCGTGGATCACGGTGACGGGCGTACAGGGCCATTCCGCCTATCCGCACCGCGCGCGCAATCCCCTGCCCGCGATGGCACGGCTGATGGACCGTCTTGCCTCGCACAGGCTGGATGAGGGCACCGATCATTTCGATCCTTCGACACTGGCCGTGGTAAGCATCGACACCGGCAACCCGGCCAGCAACGTGATCCCGGCCGCGTGCCGCGCGACGGTCAATATCCGCTTCAACGACGCGCATGACAGCCAATCCCTGATCGCGTGGATGCAGGCCGAGCTGGACCGCGTTGCGGGCGAATTCGGCGTGACGCCCGAGATGCAGGTCAAGGTCGCTGGCGAAAGCTTTCTGACGGCCCCCGGGCCGCTGTCGGATCTTGTGGCGCACGCCGTCGAGGCCGAGACAGGGGTGGCCCCCGCGCTTTCGACCAGCGGCGGCACCTCGGATGCGCGGTTCGTCAAGGATCACTGCCCTGTGATCGAATGCGGCCTTGTCGGCCAGACGATGCACCAGGTCGACGAGCGGGTCGAGGTGGCGCATATCCACCAGCTCAAGGCGATCTACACCCGCATCCTGCGTGACTATTTCGCCTGATGCGCCGCACGCTGATCGTGATGGTCAAGGAACCGCGCCCGGGCCGCGTCAAGACAAGGCTGGGGCGCGAGATCGGCATGGTGCCGGCGGCGTGGTGGTTCCGCCACCAGACAGCGCGTCTTTTGCGCGAGGTGGACGACCCGCGCTGGACCCTTAGCCTTGCCGTCAGCCCCGATCGCGCCGGGCTGTCCAGCCGCGTCTGGCCCGCGCATCTGCCGCGCATCCCGCAGGGCCGCGGCGATCTGGGCGACCGGATGGGGCGGCTGTTGCGCGGTGCGCCGCCCGGGCCGGTTTGCATCGTGGGTGCGGATATCCCCGGCATCCGCCGGCATCATGTCGCGCGAGCCTTCGGGATGCTCGGGCGGCATGACGCGGTCTTCGGCCCGGCGCATGACGGGGGGTACTGGCTGGTGGGGTTGAAGCGGTCGGGACGGGTGCCCGCGACCCTGTTACGCGGCGTACACTGGTCGAGCGCGACGGCGCTCGACGACACGATTCGAAGCCTCGGCGATCTGCGCGTGGGGCGGATCGACACGCTGCGCGATGTCGATACCGCCGCCGATCTGCGCGCGCGGTGACGGGCTGGCCTCCGGCGCGGATCGCCGCAACAAAGGCTTGCACGTCTTTCGGCCGCGAGTTAAGCATCGCGACGGCGCGGGTGTAGCTCAGGGGTAGAGCGTCTGCTTCCCAAGCAGAATGTCGTGAGTTCGAATCTCATCACCCGCTCCAGATCCAAGGGCCATGCGCCCCGGACCTCTCAATCCTCCCTTTCCAGCCATGCCTGAAATCGCCGCCGGCGCAGGTCGCGCGTGTTCGCGTACCACGCGGCATCGCGGACAAGCGCGCGCCCGGCATGCTGCGGCGCATTGGGCAGATGCACCCGCATCGGCGCGCCGGTATCGGGGTTGAGGCCGATCCGCTCGAACGCCGAACGCCGCGCGGGGCCGTAGGGGATCAGTTCCGAAAATCGCGCCATTGTGGCCGGACGCAGCGCAAATTCAAGCAGGCCGCGCGCCGCCTGCGGCTGATCCGTGCCAGCCGGGATCGCCCAGACCTCGGTGCCGATGATGCGGCCGTCCCAGACGATATCCACCGGCGCCACGCCGCGCGCCGCCAGATCGAAGAACCGCCCGTTGAAGCCCGAGGCCAGCACCGCGCGCCCCTCGGCCAGCATCCGTGCCGCCTCGGCCGGGTCGTCCCACCATAGGATCTCGTCGCGGATCGTATCGAGCTTGCGAAACGCCAGACGCAGCCCGCGATCCGTGCTGAGCAGGCCGTAGACCTGTTCGGGCGGCACGCCCTCGGCCAACAGCGCCCATTCGAGGATGCCGTCGGGGCCACGCTGCAGGGCGCGTTTGCCGGGAAAGCGGGCGGTGTCGAAGAAATCCTCGATCCGGGTGGGTTTCACGCCGGGAAAGGCGCGCTCGTCGTAGGCCATCACGCGGGCATAGACATTCTGCGGAATGGCGCAGCGCGTGGGCCCGTGCGGGGTGAAATCGGGCAACGCCGCGTTCCCCAGCAGATCGCGCGCTTCGAGCGTCTGCAACAGCCCCGCGGCACAGGCGACGCGCGCCTGATCGGCCAGCATGTCGACCAGGTCCCAGTCTTCGGGCCCCGCGCGGTCGCGCAGCGCCGCGACGGATCCGTCATACTGCACCGGGGTCACGACCTGAGCGGTGGTCTTGCTGAAAGGCGCGAAAATCGCGCGGCGCTGTGCCGCCTCGTAAGCGCCGCCCCAAGTGGCGACGGTCAGGTCCCCGGCCGCGACCGGCAGGGCAAGCATCAAGCAGACGCAGGCGAGGCTAAAGCGCGGCATTCTCTTCCTCTCTGATGCGGGCCGAATGATCGAGCCACGCGCTGACGATGTCGGCCTCGGACACCGCCCCGAGATAGCGCCCGTCGCCACGGGTCACCACCGGGACCGCGTCCCCGACAAAGCCGCGCATCCGCTCCATCGCGCCCGCCAGGCTGGTGTCTTCGTCGAAGACGAGGGGGGCGGGGCCGCGCCCCTCGGACGGGCTGTAGACGCCGGTAAGCCGCCCCGCCGCATCCAGCACGAAGGCCTGCCGCCAGCCCCGCGCGTGCAACCGCGCATCCACCGCCGCCGGCGTGTCCACGGGGGTCATGGTGACCGCGGCGTCGTTCAGAAGGTCGCGCACCGGCAGCGCCGCGAGATGCGCGTGATCGCGTCCCTTCGAGAAATCCATGCCCCGCCGGGCAAGCTGGATGTCGAACAGCGAGCGCCCGAAGAGGCGATGCGAGACGAGGTTGGAAAACACCACCGCGACCATGGCTGCGATGGTAACGTCGTAGTTTCGGGTCAATTCGAACACGATCAGTATACAGGTCAGCGGTGCGCCGATCACCGCACTGGCGAAGGCCATCATCGCGCCGATCGCGTAGACCGCGACCCCCGAGGTCGGGACGCCCGCGGCACTCGCGATCAGCGTCCAGAAGAGCGCGCCAACGAGGCTGCCGATCAGCAGCGCCGGGCTGAAGACGCCGCCCGAGAACCCCGCACCGATGCACAGCGCGGTGAGCCCGATCTTGGCGAGGATCAGCACGAGCAGTTCGCCCTGCCCGAAGGCCCCCTCGATGGTGGCGAAGCGCAGCGTCTCGGCGCCGATGCCCAGCACGTCCGGCAGCGCCAGCGCGGTCAGCCCGACGGCAAGCCCCGCCGCGGCCGGGCGCAGGGCGGGCAGCGCGATAAGGTGCGCGATCCAAGGCCCGCAGACCAGCAGCAGCCGCATGAAGCCGATGGCCGCGAGCGCCACAAGTACCCCGAGCACCGCAAACAGCGCGAACTCGTAGCCATGCGCGACGCCCGCGAAATCAACGAGGAACAGCGCCGGGCGCTCGAAGATCACGTTGGCGATCACGTATCCGGTGGCCGAGGCGACGGTGACCGGCGCGAAGGCCTGCGTCGCGTAATGGCGCAGCACGACCTCGTGGGCGAAGACGAGCCCCGCGATAGGCGCATTGAACGCCGTGGCGATCGCCGCCGCCACGCCGCAGCTGATGGCGATCCCGTCGAGATTGGGGACACCAACACGCAGCGCGCGCACTGCCCCGCCGAAGAGCGCGCCAAGATAGACCATCGGCCCGTATTGCCCCACCGACGCGCCGGTGCCGAGCGACAGGATCGCCGTGAGGGTCGAGACGATCCCGCTGCGATTGTCGGGCAGCGGTTGGTGGAACTGCACAGCGCGGATCACGTCGGGCGGCCCGAGGGGGCGGCGTTCGGGCGACAGGTGCCTGTGGATCAACCCCACGGCCAGCCCGCCAAGCGTCGGCACCAGCAGCGTGGCCAGCACGATCAGCCAAGGCAGACGCTCCCACTGCACCCGGGCCCGCGGCGCCACCAGAAGCGCAGAGTTGAGCGCCGAGACCAGTTCGACGAAGGCGATCGCCGCGAAGGAGGCCGCCGCCCCGACCCCGAGCGCCGTCGCCGTCAGGATCAGGATGCGGGCGACGGGCCGCGCGCGCTTTGTCTTCGGGGATGCGCTCATGGATGCATGATCGGACTTCCCCGCGCATGGCGCAAGGCGTCGCCGCACCGGGTGGGGGATGATCGCCGCAGATCGGGGCGGCTTCATACAGGTATTGCGACATCAGGCCATCGGCATCGACCGGGGCGACGAGATGCTGTTCACCGATTACGCCGATGGCGGCGACATGCGGACCGGCACGGGCCCGCGCGAGCGGCGCAAGCGGTCCGGTTCGCGCGCGCCTTCAAGCAGGTGCCCGTGGTCCATGTCGGCCTGTCGCTGTGGGACATGGACGGCGCCGCCAATCCGCGCGCCGACGTCAGCCGAGCATGTCACCCGACACGCCTTCGACGTCGTGTTTCGCACGGGCGCGGGTGCGGTGAATGGCCATCGGCGCGGCCTTCCACGCGGATGACTGGCCCGATATCGACTGATCCGACGTGCCCGGGCGGGGTGGGGTGGGTGGGGTTACTGGCCGAACTGGCCCTCGTAGACCGGCTCCAGCGTGGGGGTCTCGAACAGCGACGACACCGAGGTGCCGTTCCAGATGTTGAGGATCGCCTGGGCAAAGACCGGCGCGGTGGGGATGATGCGGATGTTCGGGGTGTTGCGCACCGCCTCGGTGGCCTCGATCGTGTCGGTGATGACCATGGATTTCAGCACCGAACCCGTCACCCTCTCGACCGCCGGGCCGGACATGACGCCGTGGGTCGTGTAGGCATGCACCTCGCGCGCGCCGCTGTCGAGCAGCACTTCGGCGGCCTTGCACATGGTGCCGGCGGTGTCGCACATGTCGTCGACGATGATGCAGATCCTGTCGGTCACGTCGCCGATCACCGTCATTTCCGCGATCTCGCCGGGGACCTCGCGCCGCTTGTCGACGATGGCCAGCGGTGCAGTGATCCGCTTGGCCAGTTCGCGGGCGCGGGCCACACCCCCGACGTCCGGCGACACGATCATCACGTCCTGCAGGGCGCCCTTGAACTGCGTCTTGATATCCAGCGCGAAGATCGGCGACGCGTAGAGGTTGTCCACCGGAATGTCGAAAAAGCCCTGGATCTGGGCGGCGTGCAGATCCATGGTCAGCACCCGCTCGATCCCCGCGCCTACCAGCATGTTGGCCACCAGCTTGGCCGAGATCGGCGTGCGCGCCTTCGAGCGGCGATCCTGGCGCGCATAGCCGAAATAGGGGATCACCGCGGTGATCCGCCGCGCCGATGACCGGCGCAGCGCATCGGCCATGATCAAAAGCTCCATCAGGTTGTCATTCGCCGGGTTCGAGGTGGGCTGGATGATGAACATGTCCTCGCCGCGCACGTTCTCGTAGACCTCGACGAAGATCTCCTGATCGTTGAACCGCTCGATCCGCGCCTCGCAGAGGCCCACATCCACGCCGCGATGCATCGACATGCGCCGCGCGATGGCCTTGGCAAGCGGCAGGTTCGCATTGCCCGAGATCAGTTTCGGTTGCGGTGCAGATGGCATTTGCGGATCCCCGAGATGATGAAGTGTTACAGATTCGTCACTTTCGTTCCGCTTAGCACGCGCGTGGTGCAGCGCAAAGCGATGCAACCATAGCATGTATTACGCCGGAAACGATCACCTCCATGATCCTTGACGACCGGCCGAGGGACGCCCGTCAAGCCAGCCGGTCGCGCCCATGCGGCGCGTCGTAATCCGGGCGCGGATTGATCGGGATGATGCGGTGCGGATTTATGGTGTCATGACTGTAATGGTAGTGGCGCACGATATGGTCGAAATTCACCGTCTCCTTCACGCCCGGCCATTGGTAAAGTTCGCGCAGGTAGCCCCAGAGGTTGGGATAATCCACGATGCGGTTGCGGTTGCACTTGAAATGCAGGTGATAGACCGGATCGAACCGCACGAGCGTGGTGAAGAGCCGCCAGTCTGCCTCGGTCAGCCGGTCGCCCAAAAGGTAGCGGTTCCGCGATAGCAGGTCCTCGAGCCAGTCGAGACTGTCGAAGAGCGGGTAGACGGCGGCCTCGTAGGCCTCTTGCGAGGTGGCGAAGCCGGCCTTGTAGACGCCATTATTGACGGTGTCGTAGATCCGTGCGTTCACAGGCTCGATCGCGTCGCGCAGGTCTTCGGGCGAGTAATCGTCGGTGTTGCCGGTCAACCCGTCGAAGGCCGAGTTGAGCATGCGGATGATCTCGGCGGATTCGTTCGACACGATGGTCTCGCGCTGCCGGTCCCAGAGGATCGGCACGGTGACCCGGCCGGACACTTCGGGATCCGCCTTCAGGTAGATGTCCCGCGCGAAGGGCAGCCCGTAAAGGGTATCGCCTGTTGTTCCGGGGTAATCGGTGCGAAACTCCCACCCCTCGGACAGCATGTCGGGATGCACGACCGAGACGCCGATATGGTCGGTCAGTCCCTTGAGGGCGCGAAAGATCAGCGCCCGGTGCGCCCACGGGCAGGCAAGGGCCACGTAGAGGTGATAGCGCCCCGACTCGGCCTTGAAGCCGCCCTCGCCCGAGGGCCCGGCGCTGCCATCGGCGGTGATCCAGTTGCGGAACCGCGACGTGTCGCGCACGAATTTCCCGCCGGTCGATTCCGTGTCGTACCACGTGTCTTCCCAGACCCCGTTCATCAGTCGTCCCATGCCGTCATCCTCCGATCCGTTTTCACAGGTCGACCTAGGCGAGCGGCCGTGGCGCGGGAAGGCTCCGCACCGCGCAGTCTGCGTGCGTGAACGCACAGAAGCGGTCCCGGATCAAAGGTGTGCGCGCAGGTACTCCATTGCGGCCTCGCGAACGCTCTGTGCGCCGCGGGCACGTTCGGCATGGATGATGTCGCGCAAGTCCCCGAGGTCGATGGCCCGCAGCAGGCTCTTGACCGGTCCGATCGACGCAGGCCGCATCGACAGCGTCCGAAAGCCGATCGCCGCGAGGCACGCCGCCTCGACCGGGCGCCCGGCATCCTCGCCGCAAAAGCTTAGCGGCGTGCCCAGGGTGGCGCAGCGATAGACGATACCCTCGAGGAAGTTGAGGAAACTGACGTTGAGGGTGTCGTAGCGCCGGCGCACGCGCTCGTTCTCGCGGTCGGCGGCGAAGAAGAACTGCTTGAGATCGTTGCCGCCAACCGAGACGAAATCGACCTGCGCATAGAAATCGTCGGACGCGAAGGCCAGCGCGGGGGTTTCCAGCATCGCCCCCACCTCGATGCGCTCGGGGACCGGATGCCCAAGGATACGCTCGCGCGCCATTGCCTTGTCCATCTCGGCGCGGGCGGCGGTGAATTCATCGTGCTGGGCGATGAACGGGAACATCACGGTCAGCGGACGCCCCTTGGCGGCGCGGATGAGGGCCTGCAACTGCATGCGCATGACCCCCGGCTTGTCGAGCCCCACGCGCACCGCGCGCCAGCCCATGGCCGGGTTGGGCTCGTCGGTGGGCTTCATGTAGGGCAGAACCTTGTCCGAGCCGATATCGAGGGTACGAAAGACCACGCGCTGCCCCTTGGCGGCGTCCATCACCCGCGCGTAAAGTTCCGACAGCTCGGCCCGCTTGGGCATGTAGTTGCGGATCAGGAACTGAAGCTCTGTCCGGAACAGCCCCACGCCCTCGGCGCCGGAGCCTTCGAGGCTGGGCAGATCGGCCATCAGACCGGCATTCATCTTGAGCTTGACGCGCGCGCCGCAGCGCGTCTCGGCAGGCAATTCGCGGATCGAGGCGTAGCGTTCCTGCGCCTGCGCCTGCATCGCCATCTTGTCGCGAAACGCGGCGACCACGGTCTCGTTGGGGCGCAGATGGGCGATGCCCTGGTCGCCGTCCACAAGCATCAGGTCGCCGTTGAGCGCCTCGGTGGTGACACGGCCCGCATGGATCACCAGCGGGATGGCGAGCGCGCGGGCGACGATCGCCGCATGACTGCCGACCGCGCCTTCTTCCAGCACGATACCCTTGAGGCTGCGCCCGTAATCCAGCAGTTCCGCGGGGCCGATATTACGCGCCACGAGGATCGGATCGGGCGGCATCTCGGCGCCGGTTTCCCGGCCCTGCCCGGTCAGGATCCGCAACAGGCGGTTGCTGAGATCGTCAAGATCGTGCAGCCGCTCGCGCAGATACGCATCCCCGACCTGGCTCATGCGGGCGCGCGCCGCCGACTGCTCTTTCTCGACGGCCGCCTCGGCGGAAAGCCCGCTGTCGATATTGGCCTCCATGCGGCGCATCCAGCCCTTCGAATTGGCGAACATGCGGTAGGTCTCAAGCACGTCGAGATGGTCCTTTTCGCCGGCGACGGCCGAATTGAGCATCCGGTCCACGCCGACGCGCAGCGTCTCAACTGCCTCGTGCAGACGCTCGAGTTCCTGCGCCGGATCCTCGGCGATCGGATTGGTGACGACCACGCGCGGCTCGTGCAGCCAGACATGGCCCTGCGCGTGGCCTTCCTGCCCGCAGCCGCCACGAAACATCACCGGCTGGCTGTGCAGCGCCGACATCGCGGCGCCCTCGCCCACGAAGGCGCCAAGCTCCGCCATTTCCGCCAGAACCATGGCGACGACCTCGACCGCGTAGACCTCCTCGTCGGAGAAGAGACGGGCCTGTTTCGACTGCACCACCAGCACGCCCAGCTTTTCCCCGAGCCGCTGGATCAATACGCCAAGGAACGACGAATACGCCTCTTCGCCGGTTTCGGCCATGAACCGAAAGCCGGGGGCGGAGGGCGCATCATCGGTGTTGATCACCGAACCGGTGCGCGCCACTCGGCCCACCAGCCCCTCGCCAAGACGCATGCGGGTCTGGTGCACGGCCTCGGCCTTGAGCCCCTCGGTCGCGCACAACTCCAGCGTGTCCTCGTCGCGGAAAAGGTAGATCGAACACACCTCGCTGTGCATCTCCTCGGCGATCAGCCGGGTGATCTGGTTCAGCCGCGTCTGACCCCCGGCATCCTCTGCCATCACCGCGCGCAGGCGGCCCAGCATCTGGCGGCTGTCGGTCTTGAAGCTATCGGTCATCGGTGGCGAGCCCCCCGGGGCCGTTTTCAGGGCTGACCCGGTCCGTGCGCCGCGGCACCGCGCGCCGGCTCAGGCCGATTTGTCCAGCTCGAACGCATCATGGAGGGCCTGTACCGCGAGTTCCATGTATTTCCGGTCGATCAGCACGGAAATCTTGATCTCGGAGGTCGCGATGACCTTTATGTTCACACCTTCATCGGACAGGGTCTTGAACATCCGCGCGGCGACGCCCGACTGGCTGCGCATGCCGATCCCGACGGCCGAGACCTTGGCGACCTCGGTATCGGCGACGAGATCGCGGAAGTTGACCTCGCCCACCTCCCTTGCGGCCGTCAGGGCCTTTTCCGCGCGCGCCACCTGCTCGGTCGGACACGAGAAGGTCATGTCGGTGCGCCCGTCCTCTGAGATGTTCTGCACGATCATGTCCACGTTCACCCCCGCCTCGGACAGCGGGCCGAAGATGGCGGCGGCGATGCCGGGGCGGTCGGCGACCGAGATCAGGGTCATTTTCGCCTCGTCCCGGGAATAGGCGATGCCGTTGACGACGTTCGATTCCATGATTTCCTCCTCGGAGCAGACAAGCGTGCCGGCCTCGTCCGATGGTTCCTCGAAGCTGGACAGAACGCGCAGCTTCACATTGTAGCGCATCGCCAGTTCGACCGACCGGGTCTGCAGCACCTTCGCCCCGAGCGAGGCCAGTTCCAGCATTTCCTCGAACGCGATCCGGTCGAGCTTGCGCGCCTTGGCGCTGATCCGGGGATCGGTGGTATAGACGCCGTCGACATCGGTGTAGATGTCGCAGCGCTCGGCGCCGAAGGCGGCGGCAAAGGCCACCGCCGTGGTGTCGGATCCGCCACGCCCGAGGGTTGTGATCCGGCCCTCGGGGCTGATCCCCTGGAACCCCGCGACCACGGCCACGCGCATGCCCTCGCCGAATTTCGCGGTGATGTTGTCGGGCGGGATCTCGTCGATGCGGGCGGCGGAATGCGACGAGTTGGTCCTCAACGGCACCTGCCAGCCCTGCCAGCTGCGCGCGGGTATGTCCATTTCCTGCAAGGTCAGCGCCATCAGGCCGGCGGTGACGTTCTCGCCCGAACTGACCACCGCATCGTATTCGCGCGCATCGTACAGCGGCGAGATGTCGCGCACCCAGCCGACAAGCTCGTTGGTCTTTCCCGACATCGCCGAGACGATGACGATCACGTCGTAGCCCTTGGCGACCTCGACGCCCACGCGCTTCGCCACGCGGCGGATCCGGTCGATATTGGCGACCGACGTGCCGCCGAATTTCATGACGAGAACGGGCATGGGCATGTCCTGAACCTTTGATCCATCAAGGTTTACGCGTGCCCCACCCGGCGTGCAAGGGGCGCGGGCGCTATCGCCGGGGTTGCGGTCGGGCGGGTGATCCAGCACCGTGGCACGCGATCGGTCCCGCATCCCCGCGCGGACCCGGACCAGAGAGACCCATGCGCGTCATCGGAATTTGCCGGTTTTCCTACCCCGCCGAGGGCGGTTTCAAGCGGATGCATGACAGCCTTGCCGCGCGCGAGGCCTATCTCTACGCGCCCGAGCGTATGGAATTGCGATTTCGGCATTTCGAATGCCTGACACTGCCCTCGATCGCGGCGCAGCAGAACGGCGATTTCACCTTTCTGATCGTGGTGGGCGAAAGCCTGCCCGAGGCCTACCGCGCGCGGCTGCACGATCTGACAGCACACGTGCCGCAGATCCGCATCGTCACGCAGCCCCCGATGCGCCACCGCACCGCCATGCAGCGCGGCATCAAGGACGAACTGGGCGAGGACGCCACCGAATCCATCCAGTTCCGGCTGGATGACGACGACGCCGTGTCGGTCGGCTTCGTCCGCAGCCTGCGCTGGTTCGAGAAGACGAGCCGCCCCATGCGCCGCAAATGGCGCAACGTGGCGTTCGAATACAATCGCGGCTTTGCCGTGCAGCTTTCCGCCGAGGGGATCGCCGCCGAAGAGGTGCAGACCCCATTCTGGGCGTGCGGCCTTGCGGTGCTGTTTCGCCCCGGCGATCCGCGCACGGTGATGAATTACGGCCATCACAAGCTGCATCACGAGATGCCGATGATCTCGAACCCCGGACCGCGGATGTATCTGCGCGCACTGCACGGCGACAACGACTCGGGCGCGCGTGACGTCTCGCGCGGGCTGCAGCCGCTCGGCGCGGCCGAGCGCGACCTGTTCCGCGAGCAGTTCAACGTGGACGAGGACCGAGTGAAAGCTGTTTTCTCTGCGCCTCGCGCGCCCGCCGGCTGATCCGCGCCTCGCGGTAGAGCGTGAAGAGCCCCGACCCCACGACGATCGCGGCCCCGACAAGGGTGATCATCTGCGGCCAGTCGCCGAAGACCACCCAGCCGAGGATCAGCGCCCAGAGCAGGCTGGTATAGCGGAAAGGCGCGATGAAGCTGATCTCGCCCACCCGCATCACCATGATCGAACACAGGTAGCCGCCGATCACCATCACCGCCGCCCCGCTGATCAGCGCGGTGGCACGCCCATCCATCGGCACCCAAGTGTCGGTCAGGCTGGCCAGCCCGAAGAACACCATGATCGCGCAGGAGGTGATCAGCGTCACCAGCATCGACGGCACGTCGCGCGACAGTCGGCGCGTCGACAGATCTCGCAGGGTCACAAAGGCGACTGCGGCGAGGCCGTAGACCGAATAGACGTTGAAGCCTTCCGTGCCCGGTCGCACGATCAGCATCACCCCGATGAATCCGGCGAGAATGGCCGCCATGCGCTTCCACCCAACCGGGTCGCGGAAGAACAGGGCTGCGGCCAGCGTGATGGTCAGCGGCAGCGCCTGCATGATCGCGCTGATATTGGCGATCGGCATGTTGAAAAGCGCCGAAATGAAGAAATAGGCCGAGCCGACCTCGCCCACCATGCGCCAGAAGACCGGCCCCCAGTCGGCGCGCGGCAGGCGCCGGGCAAGCGCGCCCATGCGCCACGCGATCACCGCGACCAGCACCGTGGTCAGCACGCCGCGCAGGAACATCGCCTGGAACAGGGGCACGTGCCCCGACAGCCCCTTGATCATCGCGTCGTTGAAGGTGAAGGCCGCCATCGACCCCATCATCAGAAGCGCGCCGGTCAGGTTGTCGGAACGGGGCATGGCCTGCCTGTTTTTTGATCATATTTGCTCGCATTAGACGCGGTTTGCGCCCGAGCGCAAGGGAAGATCAGTCCATCAGGGCGGCGTGCAGGGCGCCGTGCAGGGCCGGGTTGGCCGCAAGAACCCCGTCGAGGCGAGGGTCGGGATTGTTGAACACCAAGGGCCCCGCGCGACGATCCGAGGTGACCGCGCCCGCCTCGCGCAGGATCAGATCGCCGGCGGCGATATCCCATTCCCAGGACGCGCGCAGCGTCAGCATCGCGTCAAAGCGCCCCTCGGCCACGAGGGCGAGCCGGTAGGCCAGCGAGGGGCGGAACCCGCGCGTCACCTGCGGCGCGCGCCCGGCACGCCAGAGCCCCGCGGCCAGCGCCGGGCGCGCGGCCAGCAAGGAGGCCCCGTCGAGATCGGCGCGGTCGGTGACCCGGATCGGCGCTCCGTTGAGGGCCGCGCCCTGCCCGGCCGCGGCGGTATACATCTTGTCGCACATCGGCAGGAAAATGACCGCCGCGGTGATCACCCCGCGCTCGGCCACTGCCAGCGAATGCGCCCAGATGTCGTCGCCGTCGATGAAGGCGCGGGTGCCGTCGATGGGATCGACGATGAACACGCGCTCGGCATCGAGACGTGCCGCGCCGTCCTCCGACTCTTCCGAAAGCCAGCCATAATCGGGTCGCGCTGCGCGCAGGATCTGCGACAGGGCCGCGTCGACCGCCAGATCGGCCTCGGTGACCGGCCCGGCGCCATCCGGCTTGTCGCGGATCTCGATCGGGGCGCCGATATAGCGCGTGGCGATGCGCCCCGCTTCCTCGGCGGCCTCGACCAGAAGGGGCAGGTCACTCGCCGGCAAGCGTCAGCCCCTCGACCAGGAGAGACGGCACCACGCGGCTGAGATGCGGGCGCGCGTCGTTCGCCGGGATGATGCTGCGCAACATGTCGGGCAGGCTGCCGGCGATGGTGCATTCGTTGACGGGGTAGGCGATCTCGCCATTCTCGACCCAGAAGCCCGAGGCGCCGCGCGAATAATCCCCGGTGTTGGGGTTGATCGTCGCCCCGATCATCGAGGTCACCAGCAGGCCCGTGCCCATCTCGCGGATCAGGTCGTCGCGGCTGCGGGTCCCTTGGGTCAGCGCCACGTTCCACGTCGCGGGCGCGGGCGGGCCGGAGGTGCCGCGCGCGGCGTTCGCGGTGGACCGCATCCCCAGCTTGCGCGCATTCGCCAGATCCAGCGTCCAGCCCTGCAGCACGCCATCCGCGACGATGCTGCGCGGGGCGGTCGGCAGGCCCTCGGCATCAAAGGGACGCGACCCGGTGGCGCGCGGGCGGTGCGGATCCTCGATCAGCGACAGGCCCTCGGGCAGCACCACCTCGCCCAGGCGGTGCATCAGCCAGGACGAGCCGCGCGCGACCGAAGCACCGTTGGCCGCCACCAACAGATGCCCGATCAAAGAGGCCGCGATGCGTTCGTCGAACAGCACCGGGTAGGTGCCGGTGCGCGGGCGTCGGGAATTCAGCCGCTCTGCCGTACGCTCGCCAGCGATGCGCCCGATCTCGGCGGCGTCGCGCAGATCGGACGCGAAGACGCGCGAGTCGGCGTCGTAGTCACGCTCCATCCCCGAACCCGTCCCGGCGATCGCGACGCAGCCGACGCCGGTCTCGGTGCGCGCATAGCCGCCGGAAAAGCCGTTGCTCGCGGCGATATGCGCGGCGTTGTGCGAATACGACGCAGAGGCTGATTGCACCTGGCTGACACCGGCCACGGCGAGGGCTGCGGCCTCGGCCTCGCGCGCCATGCGCATCAGCGTGTCGGGGGACGGCTCGGTCGCAGGGTCGCACAGTTCGAGCGCCGCGAGATCCCAGTCGCGGGCGAGCTGATCGGCGTCGGCGAGCCCGACATGGGGATCCTCGGGCGCCTCACGGGCCATGGCCACGGCGCGGGCCGCCAGCGCCTCTATCGTCTCGGGGCGCGTGTCGGAACCGGAGACGTTGGCCTGCCGCCCGCCGATCAGCACGCGCAGACCGATATCGGTGCCTTCGGACCGCTCGGCCTGTTCCAGCGTGCCGCCGCGCATGTCGACCACCACCGATTGCCCGCGGATCGCGATGGCATCCGCGGACTGCGCGCCGGCCTTCAGTGCTGCGTCGATCAGGGCGTGCGAGAGGGCGTCGAGGGATTGGGGCATGGTTTCTCCGGGTTGCCAAGGGCAGGTAGACCGGGGCACATGAGGGTGCAAGGCTGGGCCCCGCAAAAAGCCCGCGTGCCGGATCTGCGCGATCCGGCCCCGGTAAAGCCTGGCGCGTTACTTCAGGCGCTGCCCGTTGGCGAGGATCTGGCCGTCGTCGGTCACCTCGATCGTCGACAGAAGCTCGTCCTCGCCGTCGCCGGGCCGGGCGAAGATCCCCATCATCATGCGCGCCCCGCTGGCCTGCTCCTCCGGCAGAAGGCCCATGCCGACGAGCTTGTCCAGCAGCGCGTTGCCGCCCAGAAGCCGCAGGTCGAGCGTGCCTTCGGGCGCGGGCGCGCCGCCGAAGCTTTCGGTGTCGTCCGCGTCGAAGGTAAACGCGCCCTCGCCGCTCAGCGTGGCGCCGGCCGCGTCCAGCGTGAGGTTGTTGAGCGTCAGGCTTTCCACCTCGCCCGGAAGGCTGTCGCGGGCCTCCAGTTTCTCCACCTCTGCGGGATCGAGCAGATCGAAGAACAGCCGCCCGGTGCCCGAAAGATCGACGCGCAGCGTGGCCGGATCGCGCGGCAGCCGCGCGCCCGGGTCGACCATCGACCAGAGTTGGTCGGACATCGTGAACTCCGACAACTCAAGCTGGACGCCGTAATCCTGCATCTCCTCGCTCTCGATCACCGGCATCGTGATGTCGAAGGCCATGCGCGCCATGTCGAGGTTCACCGGGAAGGGCATGTCGCTGGCATTGGCCGACAGCGAAACCTCTTCGCCCGCAGCACCGTAGCTCAGCCCGTCGGGATCCATCGAGGCGGCAAGCCGCCCGCGCGCGGAACTGTTGGACCCCTCCAGCACCTCGCCGTCCTGCTCGAACCGATAGGCTGTGCTGCCGGTCTCGTACTCGACCGTCGAGGAAAAGCGAAACCCCTCGCGCAGCGCGGCGGCGACATCGTCGGAGGTGAAGCTGTCGGGGATGCTTGTCTCGCCGGTGAACTGCACCTGCGCCATCGACCCCGAGAGCGCCATGGCCGAGCCTTCGCCCGGTTCGCTGATGTCGACCTCGTAGGTGACGGGCCCCGCGCGCAGGTCCTGGCTCACGGCGCGGCTGGTGTCGCCGGGCTCGGACTCGCTGCTGCCGGTCACGTCCTCGAGGCGGATCTGCGCGGCGCGGATCTCTGGGGTCTCGTCGCCGGCCTGCAAGCCGGTCAGCGCGAAGGTCAGCGCGTCGGCGCTGTAGGCGTAATCCATCGCGTCTTGGGTGCCGGACACCCGCAGGTCGAGGGCCTCTTGCGCGACCTCCACCGCCGCAGTGACCTGCTGTGCCTCGTCGTCGATGGCCGCGACGGCGATCGGCAGGGTGCGGGGCAGGACCACCGACACGCTGCCATCGTCGTTCTCGACCAGCCGGATGCCGCCCATGCGCAGCGACATGGCGCCCTCTTCGTCGGGCATGTCCATCTCGAGCGCGAGGTCCCGGATGGTCAGCGTATAGCCGGATCGCCGCGTGTCGCCGCTGACCTCGTAGCCAAGATCGGCGAGATACGCCGTCCAGTCCTGCCAGACCTGATCCGCGGTCAGCTCGGCCATGGCGGCCGATCCGCCGAAACCGAAGGCAAGGGCCGTGACGGCCATAAGACGGGCATGTGACATGCGGGGGCACCTTTCGCGGGTTGAACAGCGCGCGCAGTCTCGGCGCTTGGATGAAAAGGGTCAAGGCATGATGTCACTGGAACTCGGGCGCCGCGACCGCTATGCAGGGGCAGATCAAACCGTGCGGGGGGCAAGTCATGACACTGCAAGGCAAATGCGTTCTCATCACCGGCGCGAGCAAGGGCATCGGCGCCGCCGCCGCGCGGGAATTCGCCAAGGCGGGCGCGAATGTGGCGCTGGTCGCCCGCAATGGCGACGCGATCGCGGATCTGGCCGGCGAGATCGGCCGGAGCGCGATCGCCATCCCCTGCGATGTCAGCCGCTACTGGGAGATGGAAGCGGCGGTCGAGGCCTGTCATACCGCCTTCGGCCAGTTGGACGTGCTGATCAACAATGCCGGCGTGATAGAGCCCATCGCGCCGCTGAGCGAGGTCGAGCCGGATCACTGGGGCCATGCCATCGACATCAACCTCAAGGGGGTGTTCAACGGCATGCGCGCCGCCCTGCCCGGCATGATCGAGCGCGGATCGGGGACCATCCTCACGGTCAGTTCCGGCGCCGCGCATCATGCGCTGGAAGGCTGGAGCGCCTATTGCGCCTCCAAGGCCGGGGCGGCGATGCTGACGCGCTGCGCCGATCACGAGGCGCGGCCGGCGGGCATCCGCGTCATGGGTCTGTCGCCGGGGACGGTCGCCACGGATATGCAGCGCGAGATCAAGGCGAGCGGCGTCAACCCGGTCAGCGCGCTGGACTGGTCCGATCATATCCCGCCCGACTGGCCCGCCCGGGCATTGTTGTGGATGTGCACCGAGGACGCGGACGACCTCGTCGGTCAGGAAATCTCGTTGCGCGACGAGGGGATACGCCGACGGATGGGCCTGTCGTGATCTCGCTCGACAAGGAGGACGGGCTGTGGATCGTCACCCTCGACCGGCCCGACAAGGCCAACGCGCTGACCGAAGCCATGCTGACCGACCTCGCCGAGATCGCCGAGGGCGCCACCGAGGCGCGCGCCCTGGTGCTGACCGGCGCGGGAAAGGTGTTCTCGGCCGGGGCCGATCTGGAGGCGGCGCGCGCGGGGCTTGCGACAAGCCCGGCCTGGGAGCGCCTGTCGGGCGCCATCGCCGCGCTTCCGGGGCTGAGCATCGCCGCGCTCAACGGCACGGTGGCGGGGGGCGCCATGGGGATGGTGCTGGCCTGCGACATCCGCATCGCGGCCGAGGGCGCCAAGGCCTTCTACCCGGTGATGAAGCTTGGGTTCCTGCCGCAACCCGGCGATCCGGCGCGGTTGGCGGCGCTGGTCGGGCCGGCGCGGGCCAAGATGATCCTGATGGGCGGCGCCCGGATCGAGACTGCCGAGGCGCAGGCATGGGGCCTTTTCGACCGTGTCGTCCCGGGGGATGAGGTCTTGTCCACGGCCCGCGACCTCGCGGCGGACTGCCTCGCCGCCACGCCCGATCATGTCCGGACGATCAAGGCGATGTGTCACTCTGCGAAACATTGACCAGATATAGCGTCAGAACCCCGGGCGCGCTTGTCATCGGCGCCGGGCCCGCGGGCCTGATGGCCGCGCGGGAACTGGCGCGGGCGGGGCTGCGGGTCACGGTGGCCGAGGCGAAACCGTCGGTGGGCCGGAAATTCCTGATGGCCGGGAAATCGGGGCTGAACCTGACCAAGGCCGAGCCTTTTACTGATTTTCTAAAGGCTTATGGCCAAAGGGCCGAGGTGTTGCGCCCGATGCTGGAGGCGTTCGGGCCGGACGCGGTGCAGGACTGGGCGCGCGAGCAGGGGCAGGAGGTGTTCACCGGATCGACCGGGCGGGTCTTTCCGAAAGCGATGAAAGCCTCGCCCCTCTTGCGAACTTTCCTGAACGAATTGAATGGCTTGGGCGTCACGATCCAGACCCGCTGGCGCTGGATCGGCGGGCTCGACGGGGCCGTTTTCGACACTCCGAAGGGGGCGCAGACCATCAAGGCCGACGTGACTGTGCTGGCCTGCGGCGGGGCGAGTTGGGCGCGGCTGGGGTCGGACGGGGCCTGGACGGGCCATGTCCCTGAAAACACTGTTGAATCTTTCCGGCCAGCGAATATGGGATTCGACGTGAACTGGTCGGGGCATATGGCCAAGCACTTTGGACAGGCGGTCAAGGATGTGGAACTGCAGGCCGGTGCGGCCCGGTCACGCGGGGAATTCATAATATCTTCCAACGGGTTGGAGGGTGGCGGGATCTACGAGGTGAGCGCCGCTCTGCGCGACGGCGCGCCGTTAACGATTGACCTTCTGCCGCATATGGATGTCGACCGGATCGCGGAGCGGATGCGGGCGACGAAACGCGGCGAGAGCCTGCCGAACCGATTGCGCAAGGCGCTGCGGCTGGACCCGGTCAAGCGCGCGCTGGTCATGGAATTCGGCCGCCATACATCGGATTTACCACGCCTTATCAAGCACTTGATCATCCCCCTGACGGGCCCGCGCCCGATGGACGAGGCGATCTCGACGGCCGGGGGATTGCGATTCGAGGCGCTGGATGAGGGGCTGATGATGCGGGATAGGCCGGGGGTGTTCGCGGCGGGCGAAATGCTGGATTGGGAGGCGCCGACGGGCGGCTACCTTCTAACCGCCTGTTTTACAACGGGTTTATGGGCCGGTCGGAGTGCTGTCCGCTACGCGCTGGCGCAAGACACCCCGCCGCCGGGCTGACCAGCGCCCCAAGTGTACAGGGTGTTCATTGCGTACGCGCGTTGTGTACGCATTTTCGCCGCTTGGGCCGTGGCGCGCGATTGCTGGGCCGCGGACTGGCGATGAACGGTCCTTCTACGGCGCTTTATGGCTGCCAGATCCGAGCATGATCCGAGCGGGGCGCTGTCAGTGAACTATCGCCGGTCCGGGGGGTGGCCCGGCGATCGCGCGGCACCTTCGGTGCGATTCGCGCGAGCGGGGGTGTCACATGCGTCGCTCAAAATAACGCGATGATCGCTTTGATCGCCGCCTCGACCTTTGGTGAATTCGTCACCACTTGCACAGCGGCGTAGAGCACCGGTCCCCCTGCGCCAATGGTTATGGCAAGATTCTTTGAAATGCGCGCAGTGCGGACCGTTATGTCGTCCAGCTCTTCTAGTGCCGTCTTGAAGCGCGCACATCTCGCGATCACCCATGACTGAACGACCGCACTCACCGTGCTGATGAGCGCATTCACTCTTACCGCCCGGGGCTGATACGGATCCTTTGCCTTTTTGGCATTCTCGGAGAGTTCGTCGGCAAGCGCACCCTCGGACACCTCGGCGATCTCGTCTGCGGCGTCTTCCAGGGCCTTCAAGGACTCGGGCGAGTCGAGCAGGCTTGAATCCTCTGCACGTGCTTTCAGCCCCTCTTGCACCGAAGGTTCCAGCAAGAGCGTGTTCTGAGTGTCGAAAAGCATGGTGTCGAGCAAGCCGATCACGGGCTCGGACTGAGGCGAGGGGCACGATCCGTTCTCGATATTGGCCTGCAGCAAACCGCGCGCCGCTTTGGTGTTGAAAAAGACCATCGTCGCGTTTTCGGGGTGGTCCTGCACGGCGCGGTCGATCAGGAATATTTCCGAGGTCAGTACACCCTGCAAGTTCCCCATCTGCCCTACCAAGAGCCGCACCTCGTTGAGCTTGGCCACCGCCGTTTGCAGGCGGCTTTGGTTTTCGGCTTTGATATCCTCTTGGTAAAAGCGGTCGGTCTCGACGTTATAGCCCAGAACGACCCCGTCATCTGCGGCCTGCAAAATCTCCAACTCGCGCGGGACCTTTCCCCTGTAGCTTTCCCAAATCTCGCGGATCCTGGGGTTCACCACCTCTGGCCCTGCATCCCATGTGGCGGGTTTGATGAGGGCGATCTGTTCGAGCATGTCCCATGTGCGGGCGGGGTCGGGGAGCATTGTGCGGCCAGCAAGCTGCGCGTCGTACCAGTCGATCCAGAATTGCCAGTCGCCGGCGTCGGGCGACGCCGCGACCTGCGCCTTGATCTGTGACCATTTCTTCTGAAAGGGGTTTTGCCCACCCGGCCAGAGCGGCAAGGCGTCGCGCAATCTACCCTCTGAGACCTGTTCGGCATCCGTTCTGGTATCGCGCCAAACGGTTTGATCGGCAGCGCGGGCGAGCACGTTTCGGACTGCGTCGACGGCATCGGCGGCGTAGGTGGCGACAGCTCTGACGGTGTTGGCGGCGTCGGCTGGGTAGGCAGCAGCACGCCCAGCGTTTGCGGCGGCTCGCGCGGCGTTGGCGGCATCGGCAGCGTAGGCTGAAGAGACCGCGCGGGCTGCCTTAGCGGCGGCGCGCGCAGCGTTGGCAGCAAACCTGATCTCGTCGGTTGGCATTACAGCCGCAACTGATGATATCGAAACGTTGTGCAACGCTGGAAGCGCTGTCAAATCACGGTCGCGTGCCCAGCGCTCGGTCAGCACGGCATACCACCAGACCGGCAGCGCCCGCGCCGCGGCGCGGGAGGCGATCCAGACAGAGACCTCGGGCGGCTGACCTTCCAGCCACGCCTCCAGACTGTACCTGTCCTTGATATCAGGAATCTCGACCATCCCGCGCAGCCTGCCCTGCCCGTTTGCCCAAGTCCAGCGCGGGGACTACGTCCCGGGCGTTTTGCGTCGCGGCTGTATCAGTCCGAGCCGGACCCGTCGCGGAACCGGTTGACGATGGGATAGCGGCGGTCGAGCCAGAAGGCGCGTTTCGACAGGCGTGCGCCGGGGGCGGACTGGAAGCGCTTGTATTCGCTGATGTAGAGAAGGTGCTCGACCTTTTTCGCATCCGCCGCCTCGTACCCCGCCGCGACGCAATCGGAAATCGATCCGTCCTCGTCCACGAGGATCTGCAGGATGGCGTCGAGCACCGGGTAGTCGGGCAGCGAGTCGCTGTCCTTCTGGTCGGCAGCAAGCTCTGCACTGGGCGGCTTGTCGATCACGCGGGGCGGGATGACGGTGCCCTCGGGGCCTTTCATCCAGTCGCGGTGATGCGTGTTGCGCCAGCGGCAGAGATCGAAGACGCGGGTCTTGTAGAGATCCTTGATCGGGTTGTAGCCGCCGGCCATGTCGCCGTAGATCGTGGCGTAGCCGACGGCGACCTCGGACTTGTTGCCGGTGGTCAGAAGCATCTCGCCGAACTTGTTGGAGAGCGCCATCAGCAGCAGCCCGCGCAGGCGCGATTGCAGGTTCTCCTCGGTCACATCCCGTTCCAGCCCCTCGAAGAGCGGCGCGAGGGTGGCGGTGATCGCCGCGCGGCCCTCGGTGATGGGCACGAAATCGTAGTGACAGCCGAGGTTCTCGGCGACGGCCTGCGCGTCCTCGAGCGAGGCCTCAGAGGTGTATTCCGAGGGCAGCATGACACAGCGCACGTTCTCCGCGCCCAGCGCGTCGACGGCGATGGTGGCGACGATGGCGCTGTCGACGCCACCCGAGAGGCCGAGCAGGACCTTTCCGAAGCCGGCCTTGCGCAGGTAGTCGCGCAGGGCGAGGACGGTGGCGTTGTAGTCCTGCTCCAGCTCATCCGGCAGATGCGCGAGGGGGCCTTGTGTGGCGTGCCAGCCGTCATTTTGGCGCGTGAAATCGACATGCGCCGTGGCCTCTTCGAACATCGGCAGTTGCAGGGCCAGCGCGCCGCCGGGGTTGAGCACGAAGCTGCCGCCGTCGAAGATCTGGTCATCCTGCCCGCCGACGAGGTTGAGATAGACCAGCGGCAGCCCCGTCTCGATCACCCGGGCGACCATGAGGTTCTGGCGGGTGGTGATCTTGCCGCGGTAATGCGGCGAGCCGTTGGGCACGAGCAGCAGTTCCGCGCCGGTCTCGGCCAAGGTCTCGGCCACGTCCTCGTGCCAGGCATCCTCGCAGACCGGGCTGCCGATGCGCATCGGGCCGACGGTGTAGGGCCCGGCGACATCGCCGCTGGTGTAGAGGCGCTTTTCGTCGAAGACCGTCTCGTTGGGCAGGTGGTGCTTGAACACGCGGGCGGTGATGCGGCCGCCCTGCAGGATGTAATAGGCGTTGTGCAGCGCCACGCCTTCGAGGGCCGGCCCGCCGATGGCCATCGCCGGGCCGTCGGCGCAGTCGCGGGCGAGGCGTTCCAGCGTGGCGATGGCGGCCTGGTGGAAGGCCGGTTTCATCACCAGGTCCTGAGGATTGTAGCCGGTGACGAACATCTCGGGCAGCGCCACCATGTCCGACCCCGCATCGCGGGCGTCGTCCCAGGCCGCCTTCGCGCGGGCCGCGTTGCCCGCGAGATCGCCCACCGTGGCGTTGAGTTGTGCCAATGTCAGGCGGAAGCTGTCAGCCATGTGCGTGCCCCTGTTCCCGCGTCCTGCACCTGACTTAGCAGATCGATGCGCGAGGGAAAGCCGATTTGCCCGAAACCCGTTGTCACGCCTGCCCGTGTCCGGTAGCGTCGCACTGCCCGCCGCAGCGACGCGCGGGCGGGGCATCGGGGCGAGCATGACGAGATCACTGAAAGGGCCCGTCGTCGCATTGGCCGCGGTCGCGGGGGCAGGCCTTGCGACGGCGCAGGGCGACGCGGTCGACACCAAGCAATACGATGATGGCGGCATCTACGAGGGCACGTTCAAGGACGGGCTGCAGCACGGCACCGGCACCTACACGCTGCCCAACGGCTACGAGTATTCCGGCGAGTGGGTCGAGGGCGAGATCCGCGGCACGGGCGTCGCGCGGTTTCCCAACGGGTCGGTCTACGAGGGCGCGTTCGCCGCGGGCAAGCCGCACGGGACGGGCCGCATCGTGTTCACCGATGGCGGCACCTACGAAGGGGAATGGCAGGACGGCAAGATCACCGGCGAGGGCGTCGCGGTCTATGCCAACGGCGTGCGCTACGAGGGCGGGTTCCTCGATGCCATGCATCACGGGCGCGGCCGGATGGAGACGCCCGCAGGCTATGTCTACGAGGGCACCTGGGTGCGCGGCGTCAAGGACGGGCAGGCCACCATCAGCTATCCCGACGGCGCGGTCTACGAGGGCGCGGTGGCGCGCGGCGTGCGCGACGGCGAGGGAAAGCTGACCATGCCCGACGGGCTGGTCTACGAGGGACAGTGGCGCGACGGCCAGATCGATGGCGAGGGCCGGCTGGTGCAGCCCAACGGCGACGTCTACGAGGGCGACCTGGTGGCCGGCCAGCGCGAGGGGCAGGGCCGCGTGACCTATGCCAACAGCGATGTCTACGAGGGCGCGTTCCGCGACGACCGCCGCCACGGGCAAGGCACCTTCATCGGCACGGACGGCTACCGCTACGAGGGCGAATGGCGGGCCGGCAGCATCGCGGGCGAGGGGCGCGTCACCTATCCCGACGGCTCGGTCTACGAGGGGCAGTTCCGCGACGACCTGCCCAATGGCGCCGGGCGGATCACGTACCCTGACGGGTCGACCTACGAGGGCGACTGGGTCGGCGGGGTGATCGACGGCACCGGGCGCGCGACCTATCCCGGCGGCGTCGTCTACGAGGGCGACTTCGCCGATGCCAAGTATCACGGGCGCGGTGTCATGACCCATCCCGACGGCTACCGATACGAGGGCGAGTGGCGCCGCGGACAACGCCACGGGCAGGGCACCGCCACCTATCCGGACGGCACCGTCTACGAGGGCCAGTTCGCCGACGGGCTGCGCCACGGGACGGGCGAGATCACCATGCCCGACGGCTTCACCTATGCGGGTCAGTGGCAAGAGGGCGAGATGACCGGGCGCGGCGTGGCAACCTATACCAATGGCGATGTCTACGAGGGCAGGCTCGAGGCCGGCAAGCGGCAGGGCGAGGGCACCATGCGCTATGCCGACGGGCAGGAGACCAGCGGCACCTGGGAGAACGGCGCGCTGAGCCGCAACATTCAGCAGGACGAGTGACGGCGCCGCCGCGGGCCCGAGAAAATTCCGAATTTTCTTGACCGGAATTCCTGAAGAATTCCGGCGGCGCGCGGCCTAGACGGTGCGGCCCGCGTCGAGATCGTCGAGCACCTGTGCCGCCCCCTTCAATACCGCGTCGCGGCGGGTCTCGTCCATCTTGTCCCATGTGCGAAAGACCGGGCCCATGCGCGGATTGCGCGCGAACTGCTCGCGGTGGCGGACGAGGAAATCCCAGTAGAGCAGGTTGAACGGGCACGCCCCCTCGCCCGTCTTCTGTTTCACCGAATAGGCGCAGTTGCCGCAATAATCGGACATCTTGGCGATGTAATTGCCCGACGACACATAGGGTTTCGAGGCGATGATGCCGCCATCGGCGAACTGGCTCATCCCGATGACGTTCGGGGCCTCGACCCATTCATAGGCATCGGCATAGACGGCGAGGTACCATTCATGCACCTCGGCCGGGTCGATCCCGGCCAGCAGCGCGAAATTGCCGGTCACCATCAGCCGCTGGATGTGATGGGCATAGGCCTCGTCGCGGGTCTGGCCGACGGCCTGCGCGAGGCAGTTCATCTTGGTCTCGGCCCCCCAGTAGAGCGGCGGCAGGGCGCGGTCGTGCCCGAGCGTGTTGCGCGACGTGTAATCGGGGCCTTCGCGGAAATAGATCCCGCGCATGTATTCGCGCCAGCCGATGACCTGCCTTATATAGCCCTCGGCGGCGTTGATAGGCACGCGGCCCTCCTGCCATTCCTTTTCGACGCGGCGGCAGATCTCCATCGGCGAGAGAAGCCCGATATTGAGATAGACCGACAGGATCGAATGATGCAGGAAGCGGTCGTCTTGCAACATCGCGTCCTGGTAGTCGCCGAAACCCGGCAGCAGGTGCTTGGCGAAATGGTCGAGCGCGCGACGCGCCTGCGGCCGCGTCACCGCGAACCAGAACGGGCGCAGCGCGCCGAAATTGCTGGGGAAGGTCGTCTCGACCAGATCGAGCACCTCTTCGGTGATATCGTCCGGCGTGAAGGCCATCGGGTCGGCGCGCAGCAGGTCGGTCTTGGCCGGTTTGCGATTGTCGTGGTCGAAATTCCACTTGCCGCCGGCGGGGTTGCCTTCGTCCATCATCAGGCCGGTCTTGCGGCGCATCTCGCGGTAGAAATACTCCATTCGCAGTTCCTTGCGGCCCTCGGCCCAAGCGTCGAATTCGTCCAGCGAACAGATGAAGCGGTCGTCGGGAAGCTGCGTGAGTTTGAGCGGCGCGTTTTCCAGCGCCTCGATCAGCCGCCATTCGCCGGGGCGGGTGGCCAGCACGTCCGTGGTGCCGTGTTCCTCGGCGCGGCGCATCAACTCGCCGGTGATCGAGCGGGTGGCAGCCGCATCGTCCATCTTGGTGTAGGCGACCTGCCAGCCATCGCCGCGCAGTTCTTCGGCGAAATGGCGCATCGCCGAGAGCACCAGCGCGATCTTCTTGGGGTGGTGGGGGACGTAGCGCGCCTCGTCCATGACCTCGGCCATCACGACGATATCGCGGTCCTTGTCGGCCTCGCGCAGCGCCGAGAGATCGGGAGACAGCTGGTCGCCGAGGACCAGCACGAGACGCCCTACCATGGCACGCGCGCGCCCTGCCAGTCGTAGAACTGGCCGGTATGCTCGGTCGTCAGGCTGTCGATGACCGAAAGCAGGTTCTGCGCGGCCTCCTCGGGCGGCACCGAGGGGTGACGGCTGACGTATTTCTCGGTGAAGGCGGTCTCGACCGTGCCGGGGTGCAGCGCCACGCAGATCACCTCGCGGTGCTTGCGCCCGAGCTCGATCGCGCCGGTATGGATCATCTGGTTGAGCGCCGCCTTGGCGGTGCGGTAGCTGTACCAGCCGCCATAGTCGTTGTCGCCGATCGAGCCCACACGCGCGGAAAGCGCGGCGAAGACGGACCGCTCCTTGCGCGGCAGCAGGCGCACGGCGTGTTTCAGGACCAGCGACGGCCCGATGCAGTTGAGGCGGAACTGGTCCATCATCGCCTTGGGGTCGATGTGCTTCAGCGCCTTCTCGGGTGTCGCGCCGTCGATTTCCAGCGCGCCCGTGGCGACGAAAATGAGGTCGACCGGGCCGTCGAGCGCGCCGAGGGCGGACTCGACCGAGGCCTCGTCGGTGACGTCGAGCCCGTCGCGGCTGCGCGACAGGCCGGTGACGGTCACGCCGCGCGCTTCCAAAGCTTGCGTGAGGGCGGTACCGATGCCGCCCGAGGCGCCGATGATCAGTGCGTTTTCCATGACGCGACAGCTAGCCGAGGGCGCATCCGGTTCAAGACCGCGGCGCGCGCGGCGTGGAAATTCGGGGTTTTCAAGGCGGCGCGGCGCGGGTATTGTTCCGAGCATGACGCTGCAGAACCATATCCCCGCCCTGCCCCGCGCCCCCCGGCGTGGCCTGCGGGCCGTTCTGCTAGGCCTAAGCCGCCTCTGAGCGTGCCGTCATGGCGCGACCGCTCAGGGGATGTGCCAGTTTCGCGCCACAGGCTTAGGATTTATTGAAAGAGACCCGACATGACTGACCAGACCAAGGACCGCATTTCTCCGGAGGCGGAGAAGGCTCGCGTTTCGCCGGAGGCGAAAAAAGACAGGGTTGTGATTTTCGACACCACGCTGCGCGACGGCGAGCAAAGCCCCGGCGCCACCATGAGCCACGAGGAAAAGCTGGAAATCGCGGCGCTGCTCGACGAGATGGGCGTCGACATCATCGAGGCGGGGTTTCCCGTCGCCTCGGAGGGGGATTTCCGCGCCGTGGCCGAGATCGCCCGGCAGACGCAGAACGCCACGATCTGCGGGCTGGCGCGCGCCAATCTCAAGGATATCGACCGCTGCTGGGACGCGGTGCGGCACGCGCATTCCCCGCGCATCCACACCTTCATCGGCACCTCGCCGCTGCACCGCACCATCCCCGGCCTCACGCAGGACGAGATGGCCGACCGCATCCACGAGACGGTCACCCATGCGCGCAACCTGTGCGACAACGTGCAATGGTCGCCGATGGATGCCACGCGCACCGAGTGGGACTACCTCAAGCGCACGGTCGAGATCGCGATCAAGGCGGGCGCCACGACGATCAACATTCCCGACACGGTGGGCTACACCGCGCCGGTCGAATCCGCCGACCTGATCCGGCGGCTGATCCGCGAGGTGCCGGGCGGCGACGAGGTGGTGTTCGCCACGCATTGCCACAACGACCTCGGCATGGCGACGGCCAACGCGCTGGCCGCGGTCGAGGGCGGCGCGCGGCAGATCGAGTGCACGATCAACGGTCTGGGCGAGCGCGCCGGCAATACTGCGCTGGAAGAGGTGGTGATGGCGCTGCGCGTGCGCGGCGACATCATGCCCTTTGCGACCGGCATCGACACCCGCAAGATCATGAACATTTCGCGCAAGGTGGCCGCGATTTCCGGCTTTTCGGTACAGCCCAACAAGGCGATCGTCGGCAAGAACGCCTTCGCGCACGAATCCGGCATCCACCAGGACGGCATGCTGAAGAACGCCGAGACGTTCGAGATCATGCGCCCAGAGGATGTCGGCCTTGCCGCCACCAACATCGTCATGGGCAAGCATTCGGGGCGCGCAGCACTTCGCTCGAAGCTGCACGATCTCGGCTTCGAGCTGGCCGAAAACCAGCTGGGCGACGTCTTCGTGCGGTTCAAGGAACTCGCCGACCGCAAGAAGGAGGTCTATGACGAGGACCTGATCGCGCTGGTCTATGCCGGCCTCGACGACGAGAGCGACCGGTTGCAGGTCAAGGATCTGCAGGTGATCTGCGGCACGCACGGGCCGCAGAAGGCCAGCCTGACCATGGTGATCGACGGGCAGGAGGCCTCGACCGAGGCGACGGGCGACGGCCCCGTCGATGCCACGTTCAACGCGGTGAAGGCGCTGTTCCCGCATGAGGCAAGGTTGCAGCTTTACCAGGTGGCCGCGGTCACCGAGGGCACCGATGCGCAGGCCACCGTGTCTGTGCGGATGGAGGAAGAGGGCCGCATCGTCACCGGGCAGTCGGCGGACACCGATACGGTCGTGGCCTCGGCCAAGGCTTACGTGCATGCGCTGAACCGCCTGCTGGTGCGGCGCGAGAAGGCCGGATCGGACGGGCGCGAGGTCAGCTACAAGGACGTGTCCTGAGAAGGCGCGCGGAGAGCGATGGACAGGCGAGGCCCCGCTGCGATGGCACCGGGGCCTTTTTCGTGCAGCCGGCTGGGCCACGCCCCGGCGCGATACGCGGCCGCAGGCCGCAGCGCCATCGCATGTCCGCCCCCCGGACAGGCGATTTGGTGACGCTGGCGCATCGATTGGGGCTTTTGCGGGGGTGCAGGGATAAAGCGCGTTGAACCCCGCCGCGGATCGCCTGCCAGCGGACATGCGATGGCGCTGCCAGGTCGTGGGCGTCTGGTCCCACGTTATGAAATTCTACTCGGCCCAGTCCCAGGGGCGGGTGAACTGGCCCAGGATGTGGTCCAGCGTCGCCTTGTCGGCGTCGTCGGTGCGGGTCACCAGCGCCACCAGCCCGCGCTTCTTGTCGTCGATCACCGAGGCCACGCGCGCCTCCAGCCCGGCCTTTTCGAGTGCCGCGTCGTAGATGCGGGTGATCGCGCGTTTGCGCAGGTCTGGCTTGAAGACCTTGCCGACGGCGGTTTTCGGCAGTTCGTCCAGCACCTCGACATGCTTTGGCATCGCGGCGCGTTCATGGACGTGCACCTTGCAATGCTCCAGCAGGTCGGCACCGGTGGCCGTGCCGCCCTCGACCAGTTCGACATAGGCGCAGGGCACCTCGCCGGAATGCGCGTCGGGCTGGCCGATGGCGCCCGCGACCGCGACGTCGGTATGGGTCATCAGCGCCTCCTCGATCTCGGCGGGGTCGATATTGTGGCCGCCGCGGATGATCAGGTCCTTGGCGCGCCCGGTGATCCACAGGTAGCCGTCGGCATCGATGCGGCCCAGGTCGCCGGTGCGCAGATACGCCTCGTGGTAATACAGATCCTGGTTCTTGGCCGCTTCGGTATAGGTCTTGCCCTCGTGCACGCCGGGATTGGACACGCAGATCTCGCCGACCTCGTCCTCGGCGCAATCCACGGCACCGTCGGCGGTCTGCCTGATGATGCGCACATCCGTATAGGGAAAGGGCACGCCGACCGAGCCGACCTTCTTGCGGCCCTCGGGCGGGTTGGCCGAGACGAGGCACGTCGCCTCGGTCAGCCCGTAGCCCTCGATCACGGTGATGCCGGTGGCGGCCTCGAAACGGTTGAAAAGCTCCAGCGGCATCGGGGCCGAGCCCGAAAAGGCGTTCCTGACGGTGCTGACATCGGCGTCGACGCGGCGCTGCATCAGCGCCGAGGCGGCGGTCGGCACGGTGATGATGAAGCTGATCTTCCAGCGCTCGCACAGCTTCCAGAAATTGTCGAAGACGCCCTCGCCGCGATAGCCCGCCGGGGTCGGAAAGACCGCATGCGCGCCGGATTTCAGGCAGGACATCAGGATCACGTGGCAGGCGAAGACGTGGAAAAGCGGCAGCGGGCACATCAGGCTGTCGCGTTCGGTAAAGAGCAGCGTGTGCCCGATCCAGCCATTGTAGATCATGCCGGAATACTTGTGCTGCGCGACCTTCGGCATGCCGGTGGTGCCGCCGGTATGGAAATAGGCCGCGACGCGGTCGCCGTCGCTGTCCTTGAAGCTCAGGGTTTTCGGCTGCGCCGCCAGCGCCTTGTTGAAATCGCGCAGGTCGGCGTGGTGGCCGGTGGGGGTCTTCGGCCGGATGAGCGGCACGATCCAGCTTTTGGGCGGGGAGAGATAGCGGTTGAGGTCGATCTCGTAGACGGTGTGCACATGCGGCGCGTGGCGCACCGCCTCGGCGGTCTTGCGGGCGATGTCGGTCTTGGGAAAGGCGCGGAGCGTGACGACGACCTTGGCCTCGGTCTCGCGCAGGATGGCGGCGATCTGTTCGGGCTCCAGCAGCGGGTTGATCGGGTTGACGATTCCGGCAATCGCGGCGCCGATGGTGGCCACGGCCGTTTCCAGCGTGTTGGGCAGGACCAGCGCGATGACATCGTCCTCGCCCAGCTTGAGGCTGCGAAAGAGGTTGGCGGCCTGGCAGCACTGGTCGTGGAACTGCTGCCATGTCAGGGTCTGCGCCTTGTCCTTGGGTCCCGACAGCAACTGGTAGCTGATCGCCGGACGGTCTGGGAAGGCGTGCGCGGTCTCGCGCAGCATCTGGTAGAGTGTCGTGGGACGCGGCCGCGCCTCCCACGGCATCTCGCTTTCGATGTCGAGCGCATCCTGCCGTGATGTGAACCCCATCGGCGTCTCCCTGCCTGTCCCGCTCTCCCAAACGGGAATATCCTCTGGCGTCAGCATGGGAGGGAATGACGCGGGGCGCAAGGCTGACGCGGCGTTTCGAGAGCGGGCCGGTCCCGAGATCCCCGGGGTCGCGCCCGAGGATGACGGCGTGCCGCGGGCGGGCGTCATCCTCCGGCCTGACCGGAGGATCTCCCGGCGCGCCCTTCAGCCCTGACCGCCAAGGCATTGGGCGAGGGATCCCGCCATGTCCCGCATGAGTGTCGGGTAGAGCTCGGGGCCCGGCGTCACCCCGGTGGCCAGCGGATCGACCACGCCGTGGCGGGCGACGCCGCCGAACACGGTCTCGACCAGCTTGGGGTCGAATTGCGGCTCGGCGAGGATGCAGGCGATGGCGCGCGATGCCGCGAGGTCGCGCAATTCGGCGATGCGCGCGGCGCTCGGATCGCTGGCATCGCTGAGGGAGATGGCCCCGGCGGCTGTGAGGCCGAAATGCGCCTCGAAATACTGGTAGGCGTCGTGGAAGACGAGGAACGGCACATCGCCGACGGGGGCGAGCCGGTCGGCGATCCCGTCCTCGAGGCTGGCGATCTCGGCGCGGGCGTCCTTTGAATTGGCGGTGTAGCGCGCGGCATTGGCGGGGTCATGGTCTGCCAGTTCCGCGGCGATCAGCGACAGCCAGGCGCGCGCGTTGGCCGGGTCGAGCCAGGCATGCGGATCCGGGCCGTCATGGGCGTGGTCATGCGCGTCGGCGTGGCCTTGGTCGTGATGCGCGTGGTCGTCGTGGCCATGATCGTCGTGATCTTCCTGGGCATGCTCATCATGGCCATGATCGTCGTGACCCGCGTCATGCGCATCGGCCGCGAAGGTCGCGCCGGTGCGGACGGGCAGCGTCCGGGTCTCGGGCGCGTCCAGCAGTGCGAGGCTGTGCGCGTCGCCGGCCAGCGTGCCGATGGCGTCCTCAAGCCACGGTGTCAGCTCGGGCCCGATCCAGATCACGAGATCGGCGTCGTCGAGTGCGGCGGCCTCCGAGGGGCGCATCGCATAGCCGTGCGGCGTCGCCCCCGGCGCCACGATCAGCGCCGGTTCGCCCACGCCCTGCATCACCCTTGCGACCAGCGAGTGCACCGGCGTGATGTCGGTGGCGACCTTCGGCACCTCGGCCCGGGCCGCGCCGGCAAGCGCCAGCCCGGCTGTCAGTGTGGCGATGAAACGGATCGGCATCGGGATCTCCTTGTGGATGTGATATCATAACGCTTTTGCGAGGGTTGATAATTGTAACTCTATAACATATCAAGCCGAAAATTCCCCGACCCGGAGGCCCCGAATGGACACGATCGGATTCGCGCGCCACGATCACAAGGCCTGCGTGCAGACCGCCCTTGCGGCGGTGGAGGCGCATTGCGCAGCAAAAAAGCTGCAATTCACCGCCGTCCGCCGCCGCGTGCTGGAGATCCTGCTGAGCGAGCATCGGGCGATGGGGGCCTATGACATCCTCGATGTCCTGCGCGCCGAGGGCATGGGATCGCAGCCGCCCGTGGCCTACCGGGCGCTGGATTTCCTCACCACGCATCGCTTCGTCCACAAGATCGAGCGGCTGAACGCCTTCATCGCCTGCACGCATCCGGGCGAGACGCATACCCCCGCCTTCCTGATCTGCCGCGGCTGCGATGCCGTGGCCGAGGCGCAGGCCGAAGCCACGCGCGGCATCCTGGGACAGGCTGCCGACGCCGCCGGATTCGCCATCGAACAGGCGGTGATCGAGGCCGTGGGCCTCTGCCCCAACTGCCACGAGGTGGACGCGCCATGCGCCTGATCGAGACGGAGGGCCTTGCCGTGCGGCTTGGCGGGGCGGAGGTACTGCACGATGTCAGCCTGAGCATCGCTACCGGCGAGATCGTCACCATCGTCGGCCCCAACGGGTCGGGCAAATCGACGCTGCTGCGCGCGCTGATCGGCGCGGTGAAACCCAGCCGCGGCACGCTGCGCCGCGCCGAGGGCCTGCGCATCGGCTACGTGCCGCAGCGCCTGCATATCGACCCGACGCTGCCGCTGACGGTCACGCGGTTTTTGGGCCTGCCGCGCCGGCATCCGGTGGCGGAGGTGCGCACGGCCCTTGACCGCGCCGGGCTGCCGGACCTGCGCGCGCGGCAGATGACCGACCTGTCGGGCGGGCAGTTCCAGCGGGTGCTGCTGGCGCGCGCGCTGCTGGAGAAGCCCGACCTGCTGATCCTCGACGAGGCGACGCAAGGGCTGGACCAGCCGGGATCGGCGGCGTTCTACCAGCGCATCGCCGAGGTGCGCCGCGAGCTGGGCTGCGCGGTGCTGATGGTCAGCCACGAGCTGCACGTGGTGATGAGCGCCAGCGACCGGGTGATCTGCCTCAACGGCCATGTCTGCTGCGAGGGCCGCCCCGAGGTCGTCGCGCAGGCCGATGAATACCAGGCGCTGTTCGGCAGCGGCACCCAAGGCGCGCTGGCGCTTTACCGCCACGACCACAACCACGCGCACGATCCCGCGCCGGAGGCGGCTGAATGATGCTCGACGATTTCCTGATCCGCGCGGCGCTGGCCGGGCTTGGCGTCGCGGTGGCCGCCGCCCCATTGGGCAGTTTCGTGGTCTGGCGACGAATGGCCTATTTCGGCGATGCCACGGCGCATGCCGCGATCCTCGGCGTGGCGATGGCGCTGTCGTTTTCCATGTCGATCTTCGCCGGTGCGCTGGTGATGTCGCTGATCATGGCGGTGACGGTGTCGACGCTGGCCGGGCGC
Organism: Roseovarius sp. D22-M7; assembly: GCF_037083785.1. NCBI lineage: Bacteria > Pseudomonadati > Pseudomonadota > Alphaproteobacteria > Rhodobacterales > Roseobacteraceae > Roseovarius > Roseovarius sp. D22-M7. Next base: position 23,282 of record NZ_JBAPKY010000001.1, on the reverse strand, counting down.
GGATTCGCGATGGACACGCTGCTGGGGGTGCTGGCGCATTCGGCGCTGGCCTTCGGGCTGGTGGCGGTGTCGTTCCTGTCGGGGGTGCGGATCGACCTGATGGCGTATCTCTTCGGCGATATCCTGGCGGTCTCGAAGGGCGATCTAGTGGTGATCTGGGGGGGTGCCGCGCTGGTGCTGGGGCTTTTGGCCTGGCGCTGGCAGGCGCTGCTGACCGCGACGCTGAGCCCCGATCTGGCCCATGCGGCGGGCATCGATCCAAGGCGCGAGCAACTGGTATTGACGCTGGCACTGGCGGTGGTGGTGGCGGTGGCGATCAAGGTGGTGGGGGTGCTGCTGATCGCCGCGATGCTGATCATCCCCGCCGCCGCCGCGCGCCCGCTAGCCGCCACGCCCGAGCGCATGGCGGGGATCGCGGCGGTGATCGCCTCCGTCGCCGCCCTCGGCGGGCTGCGCGCGTCGTTCGCCTTCGACACGCCGACCGGGCCGTCGATCGTCTGCACCGCCGCGGTGATCTTTGCCGCGAGCACGACCGTCTGCGGGCTGTGGCGCAAGCGGCGCGGCGTGTCGGTGGGCTGAGGCTTTTCGGTCGCGGGCCAAACCCCGTGATGAAAGTCGCGCCCAGTCTGAGGGGACGTTCGGGGCCGTAGCGTTATCGCATGTCCGCGGGCAGGCGATCCGACGGAAATTCAGAGCGCTTTATATCGGCACCTCCGCAAAAGCCCCGATCGATGCGCCAGCGTCACCAAATCGCCTGTCCGGGGGGCGGACATGCGATGGCGCTGCGGCGCGGCGCGCCGCGTATCGCGCCGGAGAAAGCGCCCGATCGTCCGGTCGCCGCCATCACCATACCGGTCGCCGCCATCACCATATACGCCAAGCGGCCTCGGTCCGGGCCTGGCGGCGGCCGCGCATAACACCTTACGGAATTTGTCGGAATTTTTCATTGACTCTTTTGCTCGGCAATTCGTAGGTATGTCCTACCAATTCACTCGGAAACCTGAAAGGATCGCCGATGCACCCTTGGAAAACCGCCCTGAGCGCCACCGCCCTGCTGGCCGTGACCGCCCCCGCCTTCGCGCAGGAGGTCAATCTCTATTCCAGCCGTCACTATGACAGCGACGACGCGCTTTACGAGGAATTCACCGAGAAGACCGGCATCACCATCAACCGGATCGAGGCCAATGCCGACGAGTTGATCGCGCGGATGGAGGCCGAGGGCGCCAACAGCCCGGCGGATGTGTTCATGACCGTCGATGTGGGTCGCGTCGGGCGCGCCGTGGATGCCGGGCTGCTGCAGCCGTTCGAGTCGGACGTGATCGAGACCAACGTACCGCCGCATCTGCGCCACCCCGAGAACCTGTGGACCGGCCTGTCGCAGCGCGCGCGGATCATCTATTATTCCAAGGAGCGCGTGGAAAACCCGCCGCGCACCTACGAGGCGCTGGCCGACCCGATGTACGAGGGGCAGGTCTGCATCCGCTCGTCCTCGAACATATACAACCAGTCGCTGCTGGCCTCGATCATCGAGGTGCACGGCGAGGAGACGGCCAAGGAATGGGCCGCCGGCGTGGTCGACAACATGGCGCGCGACCCGCAGGGCGGCGATACCGACCAGCTGCGCGGCATCGTGTCGGGCGAGTGTGACATCGCGGTGGCCAACACCTATTACTACGTGCGCGGCCTCGCCGGCGAGGTCGACGGGCTGACCAGCGGCATCGACGATATCGGCTGGGTCTGGCCCAACCAGGGCGGGCGCGGCGCGCATGTCAACCTCGCCACCGCCGGCATTGCCAAGAACGCGCCCAACCCCGACGCGGCGACGGCGCTGCTTGAATTCCTCGTCAGCGAGGACGCGCAGGAACAGTTCGCCAACGCCAATAACGAGTATCCCGTCCTGTCGGGCGTGGGCATGAACGAGCATGTGGCACAGCTGGGGATCTTCATCCCCGACAGCACGACACCGACCTCGGCCTTCTCCGAGAACGCGGCGCAGGCGCAGGCGATCTTCAACGAGGTCGGCTGGAACTGAACCGCGACCTCGGCTAACCGACAGGCGCAAGACCCCCGGAGAGATCTTCGGGGGTCTTTTACGCCTGTCAGCAGCCACCCGGCCCGAGCGGGTCCCGGTCAGAGGCGTGTGACCGGCGTGTCGCCGTTCAGCACGTAAACGCGTCGGCCCGCGTTGCGCTGCGGGGTTTGCACGGTGATCGAGACCTCCTCGGCCGCGGCGGGATCGGCGCATTGCGCGGGGACCAGTATCGCCAGCGCGTCCTGGCTGGGCGTGCCGTCGGCATCGGGGATCTCGAAGAGCAGGGCCTGGACCTGGTCGGGTCGACAGCCGGGCGCGAGGCCGATCCGCCCGGTCACGGTATAGCCCGCGCCCGATTCCCCGGGCGCGATCGCGCCGAACCGGAAAGGGGCGAGGACGCCGCTGTCGCCGAGCGGGCGCGCGGCGGCGATGCGACCGCCGGGCGCATTGCCGGGCCGGGGGGAAATCACCGCGCCGCCGCTGCCGCCGCGCGCGACGATGCGCAGGTCTTCGGACTGCGCGGCCCCCGGCACCGTGTCGAAGGCGATGGCGACCTGCCGCTCGACCGGCCGGAAGATGTCCGGACAGCCGGCCGGATCGATGCGCTGGCCGATCACGGCAAACAGCGTGCCGCGCCCGTCGGTCGCGCCTGCGACATCGGCGCCGGCATCGGCCAGGCAATCGTTCACGAAACGCAACGTCAGCGTGAGGCCGGGCCGGCCCTGCCCGTCGCGCCAGCTGCGCGCCGAGACGATTTCGGGCGCACCGGCGAGCGAGCGGATGGCGGATTCGGGAACGGTGAGCGTCATGGCACCGGCGGCGAGCGCAGCTGCGCATGCCGTGCCGATCGACAGCACGGCGAGCGTCGTCCTGAGCAGAGGGTTCATCGTCGCTCCTGCATCTCGGGGCATCAAGGACGTGCCCTGCCCCGGCCCGCAAAGGGCCGGGGCAGGATCGCGGCTAAAAGGTACCACGGTCAGTAGGTCGCCTTCCAGCGTTTCAGGTTCTCGAAGACGGGCTTTCGGATGCGGGTCGCCCCGTTGAGGCCGGTTCCGTCCACCCCGTAGGCGTGGATGCCGTAGATCGTGCGCTTGTTCTGGCTTGCGCGATAGAGGTAGACGCCGCTTCCGCTCATCCCGCCGGCGGTGTCGCAGGGGTAATACAGCCGGTATGTCGTGATGATGCGCATCTTGCAGAAGGCATGCCACATCGTGCCGCGCGGCTTGTCACCGGGATAGCCGTTGATGTTGACATTGTATTTCGGCATCGGCTTTTTCCAGCCATAGCCCATCCAGCCAACGCGATTTCCCACGTCTTCGCGCAAGACGATCATCGCGTAGTCGTAGTTGCGCTTGTGGCTGCGTGTCCACCCGCGCACCGAGATCGCCCTCTTCCAGCCGATCTTGCCATAGGGCCGGGTCGAGGCATCACGCTGACCCGGCGAAAAGGACAGGTTCGAATACCAGCGGTCGTTGCGGATGTTGTAGACGCAATGTCCCGCCGTCAGCACGTGGCGCGGACCGATCAATGTGCCCGTGCAGCCGATGTCGATCCGCCCGACGGTACGGAACGGATATCTTGTCGTCCCGGTGATCCGGACACGCGTGTCCGAGCCGATCACGCTTTCAGCCTGCACGCTCTCGCCTTCGAAGGCATCGGAATCCTCGTTCGCCCCCTCGGCGGCAGGGTCCGGCGCGGTGCCGCCCGTCATGCCGGCATCGTCATCTTCGCTTTCGACGGCAAAGCCGTTTTCGAGCCGTGCGATGCTTTCCATCATCGCCTCGACGATCTCGTCGGTCGGTGCCAGCATTTCCATCTCGCCGTCGGGCGTGACCGAGATCGCGGTCAATTCCTCGCGCGCCTCGGCCTCTGACAGGGTCAGAGCCTCCTTGATGTAGACATCGACGATGGGCAGTGCCTCGGGCGGCACGAACCGGTCGCTGGGGTCGAAGATTTCTCCGCCGCTCGCGCCACCGCCCTCGGACCCGGCAAAGCCGGGATCCGTTGCTTCCTGGGCATAGGACAGGCCCGCGAGGGATATCGCGAAAACGCTTATGCAAAAGCCGCGTCTTGCTTGTTTGAAATAACAATCTTGCAGTGCCATAATTATCTCCTCCATCCAGTATGGAATTCACGGAAGACCGGGCATTGGCGTCATTCGCTGCTACGACAGCGCACTTTGTAATTTTTCAGACTTAGCAATTTAAATTTACTGAATTTGCCAGATTGCAAGCGAACAATTCACATCCCAATCTATTTATACGGTACCACGATTCGCGGAAATTTCCTAGTTGTTTGCCGCGACCCCGTCGCTCGGAGAAGGGCGATATTCTTCGCCTCTCCCTTGCGCGTCGTGTCGTCAGATCCGGAAACTCGTGTGGATGTGGACCGGCCTCTGCGCGCCGGGATCCGGGGCAGATGAACGTGTTCTTTCACCCTCGTTCATCCGTGCCTGTTCGAGCTTGGTGATCAAGTTCGCGGCAGGGGTGCCGGCCTGTAATAAGGCCTGCGTCGCGACGGCCAGATCCCCGCGGGCAGACGGCACCCCCGCGCCCACGGCGAGGAAACGGCTGGCGACCACGATCGAACAGATCATGGCTGCGGGGCGCCGTCGGTGCGGGGGCGAAAGGCCCGTGGTCCCGCCGCCTCGTACAGCGAGGGCGCCCAGCGCTGCAGCACCCGCGCAAGGTGATCCGTCATCGCCTGCTCCGCCGTGATCGGATCAGACCCCAGAAGCGTGTCGAGCAGTGCGGCGTGTTCGGCCCCCACCCCGGCTTCCTGAAAGAACTCGCGCGGCACTTCGAGGCCGCCGAGCGTGAAGCGATGCATGTGCAGCGCGCAGCGATGGATCACCGGGCACAGAAGCTCCATCCCGGCCGCCCGCGCCAGTTCCACGTGAAAGGCGCGGTCGAGCACGCTGCACCGGTCGAGATCGCCGTCGTCATGCGCCGCGTCCATGTCCGAGATGATGCCGTCCAGTGCCGATTGCCCCGTCCCGACGCCCTCGCCGGCGACGATGGAAGCAACCGTCCGCTCTATCGACAGGCGGACCCGGACCATTTCCGCGGCGGCGCGCAGCGTCGTCTCGGTCACGACGGTACCGCGATAGCCTCGCCGTTCGACCAGCCCTTGTTCGGCCAGCAGAAGAAGCGCCTCGCGCACCGTGCCCTGGCTGCATCCGAGATCGTGCGCCAGGACCTGTTCGACGAGATGCGCGCCCGGCTCGTAGACCCTGAACAGGATCGCGCGGCGCAGCGTGTCGCGGGCCTGGACGGCCTTCAGCCCGCCTATCATGCCGGCAGGTCTTCCCGGCATCATCGAAGATGGGATCGGCGGTGTTGACAACGTGAAATCACCCTTCAATAATCAATATTGATAATTGCCGACCGGGACGTGGTTCCGCAAGAGGGAACCGGAGGGGAAGGGCACTGTGACTTTGCTGAAAGTCGAACATCTTGCCGTCGACCTGGTCCGGGACGGTAAGCGCTACGGGCTGGTCCGGGATGTCAGCCTGGATGTTCCGGCCGGCGGCACCCTCGCCGTAGTTGGCGAATCGGGGTCGGGAAAGTCGCTGACGGCCCTTGCGATCATGGGCCTGTTGCCGTCCGAGCTGTCGATCAGCAGCGGCACGATCCGTTTCAACGGGCAGGAGGTGCCCGATCTCTCGCCGCGCCAGATGCGCGGGTTGCGCGGTGGCGATATCGCGATGATCTTCCAGGAGCCGATGACCTCGCTCAACCCGGTTCTGACGATCGGGCGCCAGTTGACCGAAGGCATGCGCCTGAAGCTCGGGCTCGACCGTGCCCAGGCGAGGGCAAGGGCCATCGACCTGCTGGCCGAGGTCGGCATTGCCGAGCCCGAACGCCGGCTGAAGGAATATCCGCACCAGTTTTCCGGCGGGATGCGCCAGCGCGTGATGATCGCCATCGCCCTGTCGTGCAATCCCAAGCTGATCCTTGCGGACGAGCCGACGACGGCGCTTGACGTCACGATCCAGGCGCAGATCCTCACGCTGCTGTCGCGCCTGTGCAAGGATCACGACGTCGGGCTGGTGTTGATCACGCACAACCTTGGTATCGTGGCGCGCCATGCGGATCGCGTCTCGGTGATGTACGGCGGGCGGGTTGTAGAAGAGGGCGCGGCGCGCGCGGTGTTTGCCGCCCCCGCCCATCCCTACACGGTCGGGTTGCTGAACTCGGTGCCGCGCCTCGACCTGCCGCGCGACCGGGCGCTGACACCGATCGACGGTCAGCCGCCCGACCCGATGGAAATCGTGCATGGCTGCCGGTTTCATCCCCGCTGCAGCCGGGCGACGGAGAGATGCGCGCAGGAGGTGCCGCCGCTGGCGCCACACGGGGAGACGGCCGTGGCCTGCTGGCACCCGGTCGCGCAAACGGTCGCGGCCGCGCAATGACCGCGCGGGCCCTTCTCGAGGTCGACGGCCTTCATGTGCGCTTTCCGATGCGCTCGGGGCTGATGCAGCGTGTCACGGGCGCCGTGCATGCCGTCAGCGGGGTCGATTTCACCATTCCGCGCGGCGAGGCCTACGGGCTGGTGGGCGAATCCGGGTGCGGCAAGACGACGGTGGCGCGGGCCGTCCTGCAACTCGTCCGGCCGAGCGCCGGCACCATCCGGTTCGACGGCGCCGATCTGACCGCGATGAGTGCCAGGGAACTGGCGCCCTTTCGCCGTCGCGTGCAGGCGATCTTTCAGGACCCGTTCTCGTCGCTCAACCCGCGCATGACGGCGGGCGACATCCTGGCAGAACCGATCCGCGTCCATCGCCTCGTCCCGCAGCCCGAGATCGCGGAAAGGGTCGGGCACCTGCTCGACCTCTGCGGCCTGCCGCGGCGCTTCGTCGAGCTTTACCCGCACGAGATGTCGGGCGGGCAGCGTCAGCGCGTCGGTATCGCCCGCGCGCTGGCGATGGAGCCCGACCTCATCGTCTGCGACGAGGCGGTCTCGGCGCTCGACGTCTCGGTGCAGGCGCAGATCATCAACCTGCTGGCCGATCTGCGCCGCGAGCTTGGGCTGACATATCTGTTCATAGGCCACGACCTGTCGGTGGTGCGTCATCTCTGCGATCAGGTCGCGGTGATGTATCTGGGGCGGATCATGGAGCGCGCGGAGTCGGAGCCTCTCTTCGCGACGCCGGCGCATCCCTATACGCGCGCGTTGCTGGACGCGGTCCCCGATCCCGATCCGGAACACGAGGCCGGACGCGAGGTCGAGCCGCTGCAGGGCGAGGTGCCGAGCCCCTCGGCGCCGCCGCCGGGCTGCGTCTTTCATCCCCGCTGTCCCGTCGCCATCGACCGGTGCAGACAGGAAGAACCCGCCCTCGCCTCCGTCGGGTCGAGGCGGGAGGCGGCCTGCTGGCTCGCCGAGCCGAAACCCCGACGCGACACGTCCATAAAAAAACAGGAGGTAAGCCTATGACCGATGACGAGAAAAAGCGCCTGCGGGCCGAATGGACCGCGGCGCATGACTTCGACCCGCGCGACCCGATGCTGGGCCTCGAACGCCGCGAGCTTTGCGGTCCGCGGATGTCGCGTCGGGCCACGCTGCGGCTTCTCGCGGCCTCGGGCGCGCTGACGGCGGCGCACCTGATGCCCGGGCCGGTCGGCCGTGCAATGGCGCAGGGGACGCCGGGCGGCACCCTGACCTGCGGCTGGGCCGGGGTTGCCGAGATCACCACCCTCGACCCGGCGCAGATCGGGCAGGTCCTGCAATTCCAGGTCACGTCGAACGTGCTGTCGGGGCTGATGCACATCAATGCCGACCTGATCGCCGAGGGCGACCTCGCCGAAAGCTGGGAGGTCTCGGAAGACGGGCTGACCTATACCTTCAAGCTGCGCGAGGGCGTCACCTTCCATAACGGCGATCCGTTCACCGCCGATGACGTGCTTTTCACCTACGAGCGGTCGTCGAACCCGGAAAAGTCGATCCATTCCAGCGTGCTGGCCAACGTCGCGAACCTCGAGAAGCTCAACGATCACGAGGTGCGCTTCACGCTCAAGCAGCCGCAGGCGAGCTTCCTGACCAAGACGCTGGAACGCGCCTCTGGCCGCGCCATGACAATCGTGTCGCGCGGCGCGCTCGAAGAGATGGGCGTCAGCCAGTACGGCCTGACCCCCGTGGGCACCGGCCCCTTCCGCATCACCGAGCATCAGCTTGGCCAGGGTGTCGTGATGGAGAAGTTCGACAACTTCTACGACCCCGAGCGGCCCAAGCTCGACAAGGTCATCATCAAGCCGGTCGACGGGGCAGAGCCGCTGGCCGCCGCGATCGAGGCCGGCGACATCCAGTATATCGGTGGCAACCCGATCGCCGCACAGCTGATCGACCGCTTCAAGCAGAACCCCGATCTGGTCACCGACGTGAAGCCGGGGCCGGGCTTCCAGTCCTTGTGGCTGAACCCGTGGGTCGAGCCGATGCGCGTCGAGAATTTCGACAAGCCGCTGGAGGAGCTCAAGCAGGAAAAGGGGTTCCAGGTCCGCCTCGCCATCGCCAAGGCGCTGAATCGCGACCTTTACGTGCAGCAGGCGCGCTTCGGCTACTCGTATCCTGCGCATGGCACGATCAACCCGGCCATGGGGTTCTATTTCGAGGACGACCTGTCGGAGACCTCCGAACAGGCTTTTGATGCCGCCGGGGCCCAGGCCCTGCTGACCGAAGCGGGCTATCCGGGCGGTGAAGGATTTCCCGAACTGGAGCTCATGGTCCGCCCCTCGGAGAAGCGCGACGGGCTGGTGATCGCCAACATCCTCAACCAGGTCCTCGGCATCACGGTGAAACCGGTGACCACCGAGTTCTCGGTGCAGATCGAGCGGTTCACCGCGATGGACTTCCAGCTGCGCCTCGGCGGGTCGGGCGGCGACTACGACCCCGACGATGCGCTTGTGGACTGGATGATGACCGAATCGAAGTTCAACGGCCGCACCCGCGACACCGACGAGATGCCCTTCGGCTTCTTCTCCGAGGCCGAGGTGGACCGGCTGGTCGAAGAACAGTCGGTGACCGCCGACCCCGACGCGCGGCGCGACCTCGTGCAGAAGGCCAACAGGATCACCTCGGACAAGGTGGCCTGCGGGTTCCTCTACCACCCGGTCGACGTGCAGGTGCGGCACAAATCGGTCAACTTCCCGGCCGTAAGCCGCATCCCCGGTCTGAACGACCTCGATCGCGTCACGCTGTCGTGATGCCGAAGGCGGAGCCGAGAAACCGATGAGCGGATATCTTCTCAGGCGACTGATCGGCACGGTCCTCGTGATGTGGGCCGTGGCGACGCTCGTGTTCTTCATGCTCCGCCTCGTGCCGGGCGACCCGGTCGCGGCGATGCTGGCGGATGCCGGCAGCGCCGAGGCCGAGGCCGCCCTGCGCACCAAGTTCGGTTTCGACAAGCCGGTCTTCATGCAGTACCTTTACTGGCTCGGGAACATGTTCCAGGGCGATTTCGGCAACTCGCTTTACGGCAACAACCAGCCCGTCAGGACGATTCTTGCCGAGGCGCTGCCGCGGACCCTGTCGCTGGCCGGAATCGCCTTCGTGATCGCCATCGTCATCGCGGTGCCGGCGGGGATCCTGTCGGCGACGCGGCGCAACACGCCGGTCGACACGGGCGTGTCCTTCGTGGCCTTCCTCGGGCTGTCGATGCCGGATTTCTGGCTGGCGATCATGCTGATCATCGTCTTCGCTGCGAACCTGCAATGGCTGCCCGCCATCGGTTACGTGCCGCTGTCGGAAGGGTTCTGGCCGTGGCTGGAGCACCTGATCCTGCCGGCGATCGCGGTCGGCACGGCGTTCTCGGCGATCATCGCCCGGATGATCCGGTCCTCGCTGCTGGAGGTGCTGAAAGCCGACTACATGCGCACCGCCGCCGCCAAGGGACTGACCCCGCGGATGATCATGTGGTCGCATGCCCTGCCCAACGCGATGATCCCGGTCATCACCGTGGTGGGCATCGCCTTCGCCCTGCTGATCTCGGGCGCTGTGGTGGTCGAGAACGTGTTCTCGATCAAGGGGCTGGGGCGGGTGCTGATCAACGGTATCCTCAACCGCGACTACCCGGTGGTGCAGGGCGCGGTTCTGGTCGTCTCGGCCTTCTTCGTGTTCTCCAACCTGCTGGTCGACCTGCTTTACGGCGTGCTCGATCCGCGCATCCGGTATTCCTGATGAGCGACAGCCTGATAAGCCCCGACGACACGGCGACCGCCGCCGACCCGATGCCCACGCGGCGGCGCTCGCGCCTGCGCGCCTCGCTGGCCAATGACCGCAAGGCGCAGTTCGGGCTTGTCGTGCTGGGGCTGTTCCTGTTCGGAATGGTGTTCGCGCCCTGGCTGTCGCCCTACGATCCGAACGCGATGACAATGGACATGATGTCGGGGCCCTCGCTGGGTCATCCGCTGGGCACCGACGATCTCGGGCGCGACCTGCTCAGCCGGATCCTGCACGGCACGCAGATCTCGCTGTTCATCGGCATTTCCACGGTGCTGATCGCGCTGGTGATCGGCGTCGCGCTCGGGCTGATCGCGGGATATTCCGGCGGCTGGATCGACCTCGTGATCATGCGCTACATCGACCTGCAATGGGCGTTTCCGAATTTCATCATCGCCGTCTACCTCGTCGCGGTGTTCGGCACCGGCCTGGTGAACGTCATCGTGGCGATCTCGCTTGCCTTCATCGACGATTTCGCCCGTGTCGCCCGCTCGATGACGCTCAGCCTGCGGCAGGAACAATTCGTCGACGCCGCCCGTACCATGGGCTTTTCCAACGCGCGCATCCTCTTCCGCCATATCCTGCCCAGTGCCATGGCCCCGATCATCGTGCAGGGCACGGTCTCGGTCTCCTACGCGATCCTGGGCGAGGCGACGCTGTCGTTCCTCGGGCTGGGAGTCGAGGCGACGACACCGACCTGGGGGCTGATCCTCGCGGATGGGCGCGGCTTCATCAGCCAGGCGTGGTGGCTTGGCGTCTTTCCCGGCCTCGCCATCATGCTGGTGGTGCTGTCGATCAATTTCATCGGTGACTGGCTGCGCGACGTCTTCGACGTGCGCGAGAGCCTGTGATCGCATCCAAGGAGCAAGACATGCAATTTTCCGCAACATCCCCCTATGGTTCGCGGCGATCGGCGGTGCTGGCCGACAACGTCGTGGCCACGTCCCAGCCGCTGGCGGCCGAGGCGGGCCTGAGGATGCTGCACCAGGGCGGCAACGCCGTCGACGCGGCGCTGGCCGCCGCCATCGCCCTCACCGTGGTCGAGCCGACGGGCAACGGTCTTGGATCGGACGCCTTCGCGATCGTCTGGGACGGGGCAGAACTGCACGGGCTGAATGCCTCGGGCCGGTCCCCGGCGGGCTGGACGCCCGAGCGTTTCGCGGGACACGACGCCATGCCCGAACGCGGCTGGGACTCGGTCACCGTGCCCGGCGCGGTCGGCGGGTGGGTCGCCCTGTCCGACCGCTTCGGCAAACTGCCCTTCGCCAGCCTGTTCGAGCCCGCGATCGCACTGGCCGAGGCGGGTTTCACGCTCTCGCCGGTGATCGCCGCGCTCTGGGCGCGGGGGGCGGAGGTGCTGCACGATCAGCCGGGCTTTGCCGCGCATTTCATGCCCGGCGGCCGCGCGCCGGTCGCCGGCGAGCGGGTGCGAAATCCGGATCTGGCCGCCAGCCTGCGGGCCATCGCCGAGACGAAAGGCGAGGCGTTCTATCGCGGTGAACTGGCCGAACGGATCGCCGCGGATGCCGGCCGGCACGGCGGCTGTTTGACCGTTGCCGACATGGCGGCGAATGTGCCCGACTGGTGCGGAACGGTCTCGGCAGAGTTCGACGATGTGGCGCTGCACGAGATCCCGCCGAACGGTCAGGGCATCGCGGCGTGCATGGCCCTGGGGATGCTGTCGCATACCGGGGTACGCGACCTCGGTCCCGACGACCCGAAGGCCATCCATCTGATGATCGAGGCGATGAAGCTCGCGCTTGCCGATGCCGAAGCCTATGTCGCGGATCCGGGCGCCATGACCGAGACCGGCGCGCAGCACCTTCTCGATCCCGGCTACCTCAAGGCGCGCGCGGCGCTGATCGATCCCGGACGCGCGGCCGATCATGGATCCGGGGCCCCGCGCGAGGGCGGAACGGTGTATCTCACGGCGGCCGACGCGTCGGGCATGATGGTCTCGTTCATACAGTCGAACTATAGCGGCTTCGGCTCGGGCGTCGTGGTGCCCGGCACCGGCATCCATCTGCAGAATCGCGGCTTCGGCTTCACTCTTGCCGAGGGCCATCCCAACCGGGTCGGTCCGGGCAAGCGGCCCTTCCACACGATCATCCCCGGTTTCCTGATGCGCGGCGGTGCGCCGCTGATGTCCTTCGGGGTGATGGGCGGGCCGATGCAGGCCCAGGGCCACCTTCAGATGACGCTGCGGACGCAGCTTTGGGGGCAGGATGTCCAGACCGCCGCGGATGCGCCGCGCTGGCGGGTGGTCGAGGGGCTGGAAGTCGCCTGCGAGAGCGCCCTGCCCGACAGCACGGTCGCGGCCCTGCGGGGCTTCGGCCATTCGATCACCCTCGAGACGCCCGACGCCGCCTTCGGCTTCGGCGGCGCGCAACTCGTGCACCGGCTGGAGAGCGGTGCCTACGCCGCCGGCTCGGACCCGCGCAAGGACGGTCAGGCGATCGGTTTCTGAACGACGCACCGGGCCGCCCGTGGCGAGAATTGTCCGGCGTCTATCGGCGTGACAGGCGGGTGACGCGCACCGAACGGGTCGGCGCGGCCAGACGGTTGCCATGGTACCCGCGGAGAGTGACACAAGGCCGCGGAGGCATGCGGGCGGAAGATCGCGCCGGGACTCTTCGAGATGAAGACCTGGGCCGGAACACCCGTTGGCGGGAACCCTCGTTTATTGCATGATGATGCACAAGCTGGCCCGCGTCGATGAGGACGACCCGATCAACGCCTTTTTGGCAAGCTCCATCCCGTGCGGGGGTTATAACGCGGCGCGGAAGAGGGCCGTCAGCGTCTCTTCGGTCAGGGCCACGGGATTGCCGCCGCAGGACGGATCCTTGAGCGCGCCCGCGACGAGGTCCGGAATAGCCACTGCGGTAACCCCGAACGCGGAGAGGCCCATGGGGACATCAAAGCGGGCATTGAAGCGGTCGACGAAGGCGCGGACGCCGTCAAAGCCGCCCTTGATCCCAAGGTAGGACGCCGCGTGATCGAATCGCGGGCGGATCGCGTCGGCGTTGAAATCGAGGACGGCAGGCATGCAGACCGCGTTCGTCGTGCCGTGATGGCTGTTGAAATGCGCGCCCACCGGGTGGCTCATCGCGTGGATCGCGCCGAGGCCCTTCTGAAAAGCCGTGGCCCCCATCGCCGCGGCGCTCATCATGTGCGCGCGCGCCTCGAGATCGTCGGGGCTGTCATAGGCGCGGGGCAGGTTCTCGATCACCAGGCGCATCCCCTCCAGCGCGATCCCCTGGCTCATCGGATGGTAATGCGGGCTGGAAAACGCCTCGACGCAATGCGCGAAGGCATCGAGGCCGGTGCCGGCGGTGATGGCTTTCGGCATGCCCACCGTCAGTTCCGGATCGCAGATCACCGTTGCGGGCAGCATCCGGGGGTGAAAGATGATCTTCTTCTCGTGGCTCACCGAATTGGTCAGAACCCCGGCGCGCCCCACCTCCGACCCGGTGCCGGCGGTGGTGGGCACCGCGATGATCGGCGCGATGGCGCTGGCATCGGCGCGCGTCCACCAGTCGCCGATATCCTCGAAATCCCAGACCGGGCGCGTCTGACCGGCCATGAAGGCCACGCATTTGCCAAGATCGAGTCCCGAGCCGCCGCCGAAGGCGATCACCCCGTCATGGCCCCCGGCGCGATACGCCTCGACACCGGCTTCGAGATTACACTCGTTTGGATTGGGATCGACCTCGGAGAAAACATCGGCCTCCATCCCCGCCGCGCGCAGGATGTCCAGCACCTGCGCGGTGATCGGCAGCGGTGCCAGCCCCTTGTCGGTGACCAGCAGCGGGCGCGCGATGCCGGCATGCGTGCAGGCCTCGGCCAGTTCCGCGATCCGACCCGCGCCGAACCGGATGGCGGTGGGGTAGGACCAGTTGCCTCTTAGCGTCGTCATGTCGTCACCTCTTTCCCGTGTCTGTCCGGGCCGGACGCCCCGACAGCGCATCCGGCCTTTTCATCTTGCCCTAAATACTCACTATCCAAAGGCCCGCAGCCCTCACGCCCGCTCGAACCCGCGCTGGATCTCGTAATCTGTCACGGCGCGGTTGAAATCCTCCTGCTCGACCTCCGCCGCACGGGTGTAGTGATCGACCACCGCGTCGCCCAAACCCGCGCGCAGCATGCGCGAGCCGCGGAACGCCTCGCTCGCCGCCGCCAGCGTGTGCGGCACGTCGGGCACGTCGCCCATGCCGTAGAGATCGCCCAGGGCCGGGCCGACCAAGTCGAGCGCTTCCTCGATCCCGGCAAGCCCCGCCGCCAGTTGCGCCGCACAGGCGAGGTAGGGGTTCATGTCCGACCCGGGGATCCGGCACTCGATCCGCACGGCCCGGCTGCCCTCGCCCACGAGGCGGAACCCCGCGGTGCGGTTGTCCACGGACCACGCGGCCTTGGTGGGTGCGAAGGTGCCCGGCACGAAGCGTTTGTAGCTGTTGATATAGGGCGCCATCAGCAGCATGCAGTCGGGCGCGTATTTCAGCAGCCCGGCCACGTAATGACGCATGGTCTGCGACATCCCGTGATCGCCGGCGGGATCGTGGAACGCATTCGCGCCGTCGCGGAACAGCGACTGGTGGATATGCGCGGCGCTGCCGACGCGGTCGGCGTGCCATTTCGGCAGGAAGGTCGCGGCATGGCCATGCTGCTCGGCAATCTCCTTGACCGCGTGCTTGGCCAGCGTGTGCCGGTCGCAGGCCGCCAGCGCCTCGCCGTAGCGGATGTTGAGTTCCTCCTGGCCGATCTCGGCCTCGCCCTTGGTGTTTTCCACAGGGATGCCCATGGCATGAAGCGCGTTGCGCACCGGGCGCATCACGTGCTCGTCGCGGGTGCTCAGCTGGATCGAGTAATCCTGGTTGTATTTCACCAGCGGGTCCAGGTCGCGATACCCGTTCGCGCGGATCGCGTCATAGGAGGTGCGGAACAGGAAGAATTCCAGTTCGGTGGCCATCATCGGCACGAACCCCATGGCCTCGGCCCGCGCCACCTGCGCCTTGAGGATCTGACGCGGCGAATGCGGCACCGGGGCGTGGCTGTGATGATCGAGGATATCGCACATCACCAGCGCCGTGCCGTCCAGCCACGGCACGGGGCAGAGCGTCGCCAGATCGGGTGTCATCGTGAAATCGCCGTATCCCGCCGCCCAGCTTGTCGCGGCATAGCCGTCGGGGGTCGCCATCTCCAGATCGGTGGCGAGCAGGTAGTTGCAGCAATGCGTCTCTTCGAACCCGGCCTCGAGGAAATTCGCCACGTGAAAGCGCTTGCCGATCAGCCGGCCCTGCATGTCCACGCCACAGACCAGCACCGTGTCGATCTCGCCGCTCGCGGCCCTGGTTTTCAGCGTCTCCAAGGTCAGGGCTGTCATGATCTCGTGCTCCGTTCAGGCTTGGGGAAAGGGGGCCCCCGCCCGAGGCCCCCTCATGTGTCTTTCAGGACCCGCTCAGGTGTAGCGATAGGGGCGCCCGGCCTTTTCCATGTCGGCATTGTACTGCTTGAAGATCTTCACGACCTGCGCCTTGGTTTCCGATTGCGCGGCGATCTCGTCCCAGAATTCGCGCGCGGCGGATTCCACCGTCGCCCATTCGTCGTCGGGGATGGTCGTCAGTTCAAGCTTCTCGCCATGCACGCGCAACCGCGCCTCGCCGCCCCAGTACCACCACTGGCGGTAGTAATGCGACTGCTCCATGCAGGTGGCGAGCAGCAGTTGCAGATCCTCGGGCAATTCTTCCCAGCGGCCCATGTTGGCAAAGAAATGCCCGACCCATGCGCCCGAGATGTTGTTGGTCAGGAAGTAGTTGGTCACGTCCGCCCAGCCCACCGTGTAATCCTCGGTGATCCCCGACCACGCGATGCCGTCCAGCTCGCCGGTCTGCACGGCGACCTCGATATCCTCCCATGGCAGGGTGACGGGCACCACGCCGAACTGCGACAGGAAGCGGCCCGCGGTGGGGAAGGTGAAGACGCGCTTGCCTTCCAGATCGGCAAGGCTGTGGATCGGCTCCTTGGTGGCGAAATGGCACGGATCCCACGCGCCCGCGCTGATATGCTTGACGCCGACCTTCGCGTATTCCGCGTCCCAGATCTCCTTGAGGCCGTACTGGTTGAAGAGCACCGGCACGTCGAGGCTGTAGCGCGAGCCGAACGGGAAATAGCCGCCGAAAACCGTGACCTCGGTGGGGCTGGCCATGCTGTCATCGTCCGATTGCACCGCGTCGATGGTGCCGCGCTGCATGGCGCGGAACAGCTCGCCCGTGGGCACAAGCTGATCGGCATAGAACAGCTCGATCTGCATGCGGTCGCCGGCGATCTTGTTGAACGTGTCGATGGCCGGTTTCACCACATGCTCGGCCAATGCGCCGCCGGCATAGGTCTGCATCCGCCAGGTGATCGTCGATTGCGCCAGCGCCGGTGCGGCCAGGGGTGCTGCCACCGCACCGGCGCCGGCCGTGGTGATGAACTTGCGTCGTGTCGTCATGATCTTTCTCCTTGTTGAAATGATGGCCCCTTCGCCGGGGCTCTTGTCGGGGTTATCTTCCGTAAACGAGGTCTGGCAGCCAAAGTGCGATCTGCGGAAAGACCATCACCAGCGTCAGCGCCAACAGCATCACGCCCACGAAGGGCAAAATCGAGCGGTAGATGTCGCGCAGCCCGATCTCGGGCGGGGCCATGGCACGCATCAGGAACAGGTTGTAGCCGAAGGGCGGCGTCATGTAGGCGATCTGCGTGGTGATCGTGTATAGCACACCATACCATATCAGATCGAACCCCATCGCGCCGACAAGCGGCACATAAAGCGGTGCCACGATCACCAGCATCGCGGTGTCGTCGAGAAACGTGCCCATCACGATGAAGCTGAGCTGCATGAGGATCAGGATCCACCACGGGTTGAGGTCGAGGGTTTCGGTGAACAGCCCCTCGATGGCGCCCACCGCCCCCAGCCCGTCGAAGATCGCCCCGAAGCCCAGCGCGGCGAGGATGATCCACATGAACATGCAGGTGATGCCCAGCGTGTTGCGCACGCTGGTCTCGAACACGGCCCGCGTCATCCGCCGCTTCAGCACCGCGGCGAGCAGCGCCGCGATCGCGCCGACGGCGGAACTCTCGACCAGCGAGGTCCAGCCCCGGACGAAGGGCACCATCATCACCGCGAAGATCACCAGCGGCAGCAGCCCGGCGCGCAGCAGCCGCAGTTTTTCGGGCAGCGACACGTCACGCTCGGCCACGGGCAGGACCGGCCCCAGATGCGGCTGCACCCTGCAGCGGATATAGATGTAGACGATGAACAGCGTTGCCATCATCAGCCCGGGGATCATGCCGGCCAGCCACAACTGCCCCACCGGCTGCCGCGCGATCATCGCGTAGAGCACCAGCACCACCGAGGGCGGCACGAGGATGCCCAGGGACGATCCGGCCTGCACCACGCCCGTCACCATGATCTTGTCATAGCCCCGGCGCAGCAGTTCGGGCAGCGCGATGGTCGCGCCGATGGCCATGCCCGCCACGCTCAGCCCGTTCATCGCCGAGATCAGCACCATCAGCCCGATCGTGCCGATCGCCAGACCGCCGCGCACCGGCCCCATCCAGACATGGAACATCCGGTAGAGATCGTCGGCGATCCGGCTCTCCGACAGGACATAGCCCATGAAGATGAACATCGGCAGGGTCAGCAGCGGATACCATGTCATCAGCTTCATCATGGCCGAGAACGGCACCTCGACGCCGCCCGCGCCCCACAAGGCCAGCGCCGCCACCGCCCCGACGAAGCCGATGGCGCCGAACACCCGCTGCCCGGTCATCAGCATCAGCATCATGCCCGAAAACATCAGGATGGCGATCATCTCATGCGACATCCGACGCGTCCTCTCGCAGGCGCTCGATGTCGCGGAAAAGCTCGGCCACGCATTGCAGGATCATCAGCAAGACGCCCACGCACAGCACGATCTTTATCGGCCACAGCGGCGGTCGCCACGCGGTCGGGCTGACCTCGAGAAAGCCCAGCTTGCCGCGGGCGGCCCCCCAGCCGTCGGTCACCAGCGTGAGCGCGAGGTCGCCGAAGAAGGCGAACGGCTCCATCCCGAAATAGCCGAGCGCGTAGGCGGTCGAACTGATCGCCCCGGTAAAAAGCACCCCGAGATAGAACAGCAGGAACAGGATGGTGACGGCATCGACCATCGCCTTGGTGCGGGGCGACCAGTCGCCATAGAACAGATCCATCCGCACGTTCGATCCCAGCTGGATCGAATAGGGACCGCCCAAGACGAAATAGGCCACCATCACGAATTGCGCGGTCTCCAGCGTCCAGAGCGACGGCGAGAACACCGTCTTGGACACCGACGACCAGATCAGCACGCCCATCAGCACGAAAATGAGATACATCGCGACGCGCCCAATGGCGCGGTTCATGGCGTTCACGGCGCGGATGTAGGTCTGCATCGCGCTACGCATCCTGCGCCCTGCCACCATCACGGGACGACGAATTATCCTGCCTGTCAGGGCTGCCGGGACTGCAGTCCGGGGTATGGTCGCGGACGAGCACGACCGGTCCGGTCGCGTCCGCGATCTTCAAGACCCTGCCATACGGATCGCCCATGCTGTCCCTCGCCTTTCGGAAAAAGGTTTCCACGGGACCCGATTTTCGTCAATATTTTTCCAGAGTTTTCGGCAGAAAGGCTGCGCCTGCGCCGCGCTCCCTGTCCAGGTTTCAACCAGGAAAGGTCCGCACTCCCGTGACCGAGGACCCCCCGCCAAAATCCCCGGGCCGACCGACCGTGCGGCAGCTTGTCCGCACACGGTATCACGACCTGACCCGGTCGGAGCGCAAGTTCGCCAATGCGCTGGTCGAGGATTATCCCAATGCCGGCCTCGCCTCGATCACCGCCGCGGCCGAGGGCGCGGGCGTCTCGGCACCGGTGGTGGCGCGCATGGTGCAGAAGCTGGGCTTCAAGGGCTATCCGCAATTCCACCAGGCGCTGCTCGAGGAATTGCAGGCCTCGGTCTCGGGCCCCACCGCGCGCCGCGCCGTCTGGACGGCCGAGGCACCGGCGACGCACATGCTCAACCGCTTCGCAGGGAGCGTGACGCAGAACCTCGCGCAGACCTTCGCCAATATCGACCCCGCGCGATTCGACGCCGCCGCCCGGATGCTGGCCGGCGACGCGCAGCTTTTCATCGTCGGCGGGCGCATCACGCGGTCGCTGGCCGAATACGCCTTCACGCATTTCCAGGCGATCCGCCCGCGGGTGACGCATCTGACCTCGGCGCCGGCGACCTGGCCGCATTACGTGCTGGACATGGTGGCGGGCGACACGCTGCTGATCTTCGATATCCGCCGCTACGAGGACAACCTCCTGCGGCTGGCAGAGATCGCGTCGACGCGGGGCGTGCGGGCGATCCTGATCACCGACCAATGGGCCAGCCCGGTCGCGACCCTAGCCGACGCGACCTTTCACTGCTGGGGCGAGATCCCGTCGGCATGGGAGTCGAACATCGCCATGCTGTCTTTGACCGAGGCACTGATCGCCGCCACGCAAGAGGAATGCTGGCCCGGGGCGCGCGCCCGCTTCGACCAGCTTGACCGGCTGTTCGAGATGACGCGCCTGTTTCGCAAGGTCTGACCCAAGTTGCCATCGTCGATCTGTTTGCCGAAGATATGGCGTTCGCAGGCGGTCTCGGCCTGCCAGAGCGTGTCGGGCCGCGTGGTCATGTCCCCGAACTCTTTGCCCGACCACTGACTTTCGGAGCGTGTGTCGATGGCTCCCGCGGGGCAAGGGCTTTGCGATCGTCTGGCATCTGGTCGCTCGCGGCCATGCACACGGCGCCTGATCTGCAGCACGGCGGCTGCGTGCCCCGGTGCCCCGAAGACCCGCGCGAACAGTGTGAAAAGCTGCGTGCGGTTACTGGCGAGGCCCCGGCAGCGTGTCTTGATGTGGCCGAACCGGCGCTTGAGCGCCCAAAAAAGCATGCTCGCGTCGTGCGCGCCAGGAGATCATCCTGTCGATGTCGTCTTCCACGGGATGGAGATTGCCCCCATCGGCGCCTTGCGCATGACGCCCCGGCACTGGTCCGCGCCGGTGAATGCGGCCTCGCGCCTGGCCCTGACATGGGCCTTGGACCTTGCAACCGGCGGCGCCTTGCTGCGACAGGCCCAGACCGATACCGCGCGCACGATGCGGTTAAAGCGCGTGGCTTGCCGGAACAAACATCCGGGCATCGCGTCTCATCGCGTCAGTCAGCGATGCGGGGCGCAATTGCACCCGGCGGGCGGTTGTGGCTTCTATGCAACCCGACACACCCCCGAAGGAGCAGAGTCATGGCACAGACCGAAACCGCGGCGGATCGCTACGAGATCCTTGACCCTGTCTGGATCGAGATGCGCGACGGCACACGGCTGGCGGCGCGCATCTGGCTGCCCCGCACGGCGCGCGAGACGCCGGTCCCGGTGGTGCTGGAATACCTGCCGTACCGCCGCCGCGACGGCACCTTGCCCCGCGACGAGCTGCACCATGCCTGGTTCGCACGCCACGGCTATGCCGGGGTGCGCGTGGACATTCGCGGCAACGGCGATTCCGAGGGGTTCATGGACGACGAATACTCGCTCACCGAGCTTGACGACGGGGTGCAGGTCATCGAATGGCTGGCCCGTCAGGACTGGTGTTCGGGTGCCTTGGGCATGATCGGCATCTCGTGGGGCGGCTTCAACGGGCTGCAACTGGCCGAACTGGCGCCCGCGCCACTGAAGGCCGCGGTGACGATCTGCTTCACCGACGACCGCTACGCCGACGACATCCACTACATGGGCGGCTGCATGCTGACCGAGAATATCGGTTGGGCCGCGCAGATGCTGGCCTATTCCTCGCGCCCGCCAGACCCCGAGATCGTCGGCGACCGTTGGCGCGAGATGTGGCGCGAACGGCTGGAGCGTCAGCCGCTTCTGCTCGACACGTGGCTGCAGCACCAGCGGCGCGACGCCTACTGGAAACACGGCTCGGTCTGCGAGAACTGGGGCGCGGTCAAGGCGGCAATCCTCGCCGTGGGGGGCTGGGCCGATGCCTATTCCAACGCGGTGCCGCGCACGCTGGCCGGGATGCACGCGCCGGTGCGCGGGCTGGTCGGGCCGTGGGCGCATAAATACCCCAACGCTGCCTATCCCGAACCGCGCATCGGGTTCCTTCAGGAATGCAAGCAATGGTTCGATCACTGGCTGCAAGGTGTCGAGACCGGCGTCGCGGACATCCCCGCCTACCGCTTCTTCATCATGGATTCGATGGAACCCTCGCGCCGCATCGATACCCGGCCGGGCCGGTGGGCGGCCGAGGCGGACTGGCCCTCGCCACGGCTGACGACCTGGCAACTTGCCCTGTCGCAGTCCGGCCTGGGCGAGACGCTGGGGCAGGGTGTCTTGCGCGTGGGCAGCCCGCAGACACTCGGGGCGCAAGGGCAGCGGTTCTGCCCCGGGCTGCGCGATCTCTACGAGATGGCCGATGACCAGAGCACGGATGACGCAGCGGGGCTTAGCCTCGACAGCGCGCCGTTGGAGGAGGGCATCGACATCGTCGGCGCGGCTGAACTGACGCTACGCGTCACGCCCTATGCGCCGACAGGGTTCGTGGTCGCGCGGCTGTGCGATCTGCGTCCCGACGGCACCAGCGCGTTCATCACCATGGGGGTGCTCAACCTGACGCATCGGGGCGGGCATGACCGGGTCGATCCGATGATCCCCGGCCAGCCCGTAGACGCGGTGCTGCGGTTCAACGACATCGCCTGTCACCTGCCGCGCGGGCACCGGTTGCGGCTGTCGCTGTCGACCAGCTACTGGCCGATGATCTGGCCATCGGCCGCGCCGCTGTCGCTCGATCTCGACAGCGCGGCCTCTGGTCTCCGGGTTCCGCTGCGCCCGGTGATCGACGAGGACGCGCCGCGCTTCGGGGCCCCCGAGGACGCGCGCGAAGGACGCTCGGAAACGCTGCGCCCCGACGCCTCGCAGCGCATGGAGCAGACCTTCGCCGACGGCACGCGGCGTCTGCGTATCGTCACCGATGGCGGGCGCGAACGCCAGGGCTCGACCGGGATCGAGGCCGGACGCCATATCGACGAGCTGTGGGACATCCATCCCGACGATCCGTTGTCGGCGCGGATGGAGACGCGATGGATCTACGAGGTCGGCCGCGGCGACTGGCAGACCCGGACCGAGACACATGTCGAGGTGACCTGCGACGCCACCCAATTCCATGTGCGGGCGTGGCTGCGGGCCTTCGAAGGCGGCAGCCCGTTTCTGGAACGCTGCTGGGATGTCCAGGTGCCACGCGACGGCATCTGACCCGGCTGCGACGCGGTCGCGTGCATCTGGCACGGTAGATCAGGCGCAGATTGACGCGGTCGCCCGTGTCAATTCGCTTGCGCCGCGGTCCGGCAGGCTCGAAGATCTCGCCATGACCGACCACACCTGTCGCAAATGATACCAGTCCTCGTCGAGCTGATCGGCAGCTTTCCCGGCCCCGCCTTCTGCGACTTCTGGCTACCTCGTGCACAGTGAGAAGGCGATCCGAGGCGAGGTGTCATGGGACTTCAGTTCGTTCGGAATTGCGACGGTTGAAATGGAATATCCGGTCCTTGACGACGGTGAATGGGCGCGAAACGGTCCAATACCAACGGCCTTAGCTTTTGACCGCCTTGGCGTAGCTCCGGGCGCGGCCGGGGCTGGCGGCCACCGCGCTTTTTCGTAATCTTCCGTAATGGGGCGTTTTAGGTCAAGTGTCCGGCATTCACGCTTTATCAGCGCGATCGAGCTATCTGATCGCAAAGGGCGTCTTGGCCATCTGGAGGTCCTCAGGATCCGGCGCGTGACCGGTGCCTCGCCAGATCTTTCAAGTCTTCTTGGCTGTTCGCGGCCATGGACTGCCGCGTCTGATTTGAGTCCAACACCGGGATGATGCTTGTCTTACACTGAACCCGGCTCCTGAGGTATGAAGGAGCCACTGCCCGCCACGCCATTTATGGCGAGCAGTGGCGGCGGCCGGATCGC